>JAJFHL010000129.1 GCA_021775615.1 Hyphomicrobiales bacterium | reverse complement strand
TGCCTGCAGGCGGGCCCTCCTGACCAAACCCTGCGGGCGCGTCGGATGTGCGCCGCGCGGGCGTTGCAAAGGTTTGAAAACCGGAAGGTTTCGGGCACCTTTGCGCCTGCTCGCGACGCAAATCCGTCAGCGCAGAATGCGTGCCATTTATGAGTTCATGACCTAGGACAACAAGGATCCAACTCATTTCATGTTCTATGAAAACTGGGAGAGCAGGGAACTCTGGTAAATTCATATGAACGCTCCACATCTTAGCGCCTACATGACGGCAACCGATGGCGCCGTCGAGGCGTTCACGCTGAACAAATTGACGAAAGTCGTATGAAACGTTGAGTACCGGAGATACCTGATGAAAGCAGTTGCTCTTACGCAATATCTGCCGATCGACGAGCCCGGGTCCTTTCTGGATGTCGATCTGCCAAAGCCGGAGCCCACCGGCCACGACATCCTGATTGGCGTGCAGGCGGTCGCCGTCAATCCGGTCGATACGAAAGTGCGCGGCGGCCGGGGCAAAGAGGGTGTGATCGAAGATCCGCCACGGGTCATCGGCTGGGACGCAAGCGGCACTGTCAAAGCCGTCGGAGACGACGTTACGCTTTTCAAACCAGGCGATGACGTCTGGTACGCGGGCGATATCACGCGGGCCGGCTGCAATTCGGAGTTTCAAATCGTCGATGAGCGCATTGTTGGCCGCAAGCCGGCATCTCTGAGCCATGCCGAGGCCGCAGCCTTGCCTCTCACCACGATCACGGCCTACGAGGCTTTCTTTGACCGTCTCGGCATAGACCGGGATGGAGCGGATAAAGGGCGGTCGATGTTGATCATCGGTGCCGGCGGCGGCGTTGGCTCGATCGGCATCCAGCTGGCAAAACACGCCGGGCTGGTCGTGATTGCCACCGCGTCACGACCTGAGACCGAAGCCTGGGTCAGGGAACTGGGCGCCGACCATGTCGTCAATCATCGCGAGGACATGGTCGCGCAGGTTCGCGCACTTGGGCTTCAGCATGTCGACCACATCGCGATCTTCAACGACATGCGTCATTGGGCGGCGGCCGTTGAGCTGATCCGCCCGCAAGGCGGCATCGTCACCATCGACGACACCGATCTCCCCATGCCGATGGAAACGATGAAGATGAAGGCGGCGAGCCTGCATTGGGAGTTCATGTTTGCGCGGGCCATGCACCAGACGCCGGACATGATCGAGCAGCACAAGCTGCTGACATGGGTGGCGGACGAGATCGACGCCGGCCGTATGCGCACGACCGTCAACCAGGTCCTCTCGCCGATCAGTGCCGCCAACCTGCGCGAGGCTCACCGTCTGATCGAAACCGGTAAAGCCAAGGGCAAGATTGTCATCGAGGGGTTCTGAAGGCTCCCTCGATGTTGAGGCCGAATGTACCCCTTTCGTGGGCTTCGCCAGATAAATCCATCGATCGGAGCCGCCTCGATGAAGGCAAGGATGACCTCGCCTGAGAGGCTTACGTGCCGCCGATCGTCCAGCCGACCGCAGAACGATCCAACGACACCAGCGCGAACGGTTCGACTGGCGGGTAAAGTTGGTTATGTCGCGTTTAGCCACCCGAACCGTATCGCTGGCGGTTCTGCGGGGACAAGGAAGACAATACCATGCAAGAAACCATATTGATTACCGGCTCGACCGACGGCATCGGGTTGGAAACGGCCAGAATGCTGGTCTCGCAGGGTCACCACGTTCTGCTGCACGGGCGCAACCCGTCAAAACTGGAAGATGCGGAAAAGACGCTCTCTGGCCTGCCGGGCGACGGGCGCGTTACAAGTTACGTGGCCGATCTGTCTCGCATGGCCGATGTGGAGACACTGGCGAAGGCCGTTGCCGATAGCCATGAAAAGCTCGATGTGCTGATCAACAACGCGGGCGTCTATAAAGCGCCCGATCCGATAACGCAGGACGGGCTGGATGTGCGGTTCGTGGTCAACACGCTTGCCCCTTATCTGCTGACGCAGCGGCTTTTGCCGGTGATTGGACCGTCCGGGCGGGTCATCAACCTGTCCTCCGCAGCGCAGGCCCCGGTCAATCCGGAGGCACTGGCCGGACAGGTCAGGCTGTCCGATATGGACGCCTATGCGCAAAGCAAACTGGCTCTGACAATGTGGTCTCGCACCATGGCGCTGGCGCTCAAGGATGCGGGCCCGGTCATCATCGCGGTCAATCCCGGGTCAATGCTCGGCAGCAAGATGGTGAAAGAGGGCTTTGGGGTGGCTGGCGGCGATATCGGCATCGGCGCGGAGATCCTGACGCGCGCGGCATTGGCAGATGAATTCGCGGCTGCTTCCGGCCAGTATTTCGACAACGACAAAGGCCAGTTTGCCCCGCCTCATCCCGATGCGCTTGATCCGCGAAAATCCGCGGAGGTTGTAAGTGTTATCGAGACGGTTTTGGCTGATGTGACGCAATAGCGTGAAGGCTATCGAGGGTTTCTGACCACGGACGTCTTGAGGCCCTGATCCACACTGGAGATCTTAATGGCACTCTTTGAAGTGCGCCATTTATGAGTTCATGACCTAGTTGACGAAGCCCCAGACGAAGCCGCCGAGATTGGCCGCGACCGCGAGCGCGATCGCCAGAAACGTCAGCTGCATCCCGCGCACCCGGAACGGCATCTTCCCATCGCCCGGTGCAAGGCCCAGGGCATGCAGGCCGCGTCCAGCGACAAGAAGGACGCCGAGGCCATGCACCAGCCAGACCGACAGCCCGTTGGCCTCGACCAGTCCAATGAGGATGAGGCAGAGCGGCGTGTACTCGACGAAATTGCCCTGGGTCCGGATGGCGCGCAGCAGTGCCTCGTCGCCGCCGTCCCCCACTGAAACGCGCGCCGCGCGCCGCGCCTTTATGACCTTGATGCTGAGATAAAGCAGAAGGCCGCCGAGAATGGCCGCGTAAAGAGAGGTTGCGTGCAAGAGCATTCGTGGCGCCTTTCGTTTGTAATGTTACGGCTGCGCGATTGACATGGATCAGCGCTGAAAATTTTGCTTTATGTGAAGACCAGCCGCAACCGGGGCGGATTAGTCAGGTAACCGCAATACGCTAGATCATGAACTTACTTGGAGGTACACCCGTGATGCGCGCAGCCGCAATCGTTCTTTCCATGGGCATCGCCCTTTTTGCATCCCACGATGCCAACGCACAGGCCTATGTCGTGTTCCCCGGCAGCTCGGGCCGGGCCTTGTCGCCTGGCGAGTTGTCGTCCCTTTCATGTCCGCAGCTCTGGGTCGCCCGCAACGAGATCTATCACCGTAACGGCTATTGCTTCAAAACCCGCCGGGGCATCAATTTCTTCGGCAATGGCGGATGCTGGACCGACAATGCGCAACTGAACGGCATTGAGCAGACCAATGTCGCGCGCATCAAGCGCCAGGAGCGGAATTACGGCTGTTAAGCAGTCGGGCAGACGGCTCGGCTTTGCGATGTTCATCGCAAAGCCGATCTTCTAAACTGCCGCACAGATGCGCGTGAGGAGGTGACGTTCCAGGGAGTGTCACATGGATCGACACACATTCGCCGCCGTGCTCTGCACGCTTGCCATGGGGTTCGCGCTCGGCGGGCCTGCTTCCACTGTCCCGGCTGACGCTGCGGCAAAAATCTGGCACGCCCCCGGATCCCGGGATCAGCGCACGAGAACCATCAAAAAGATCGTCCCCAGATACCTCCCGTCACGTAAAACGCACCGCGGACAGCTCTTCACCGGGTTCAAGAAGGTCCATCAAGGACAGCGTTACACCGGTTTTAAGAAGGTGTACCGGGGGCAGCGCTATACCGGTTTCAGGAAAGTCCATCGCGGACAGCGCTACACCGGCTTCAAGAAAGTACATCGCGGACAGCGTTATACCGGCTTCAAGAAGGTCTATTCAGGCCCCCGCTATCTCAACCAGGCGTACTGAGCGGCTCCGCCCCGGGCGGCGAAGTTTGCGCCGCCGTGAGCTTTCCTCTACATCAAGAGGCCCTGCTGTGCTTTCCTCCGCCGCTACTGCCGCTGAACCTTCATGCGGTTGAAGACGGCTTGACACGAGGGCGCTGCACAAACGACACGGTCGGTGCTGAGAGGGGTCTATGGCGTATAAACTGGCGTTGGGAGAACCGGCGGCCGAAGCCATGCGTAGAATTGCAATCGAACAGATCGAAGCGTCGCTTCATGAAATCGAGCTCTCCACCAACACGCCGACCGTTGCCGTCCATCGCTTTCGCCGGCGCTGCAAGAAAATCCGCGCCGTCATCCGGCTGTTCCGCGGCGAGCTGGAGCCCGATGGCACATTTCACCGTGAGAACGGCGCCCTGCGGGAGATCGCGCACTCTCTTGCGCATATCCGCGATGCCGATGTCATGATGAACACCTACGACAGGCTGATGGAACTCTATTCCGCCGAGATCCACCGGCCGGGATTTGCGCCGTTCCGCAAGGCGCTGACCATGGAACGGCGCCAGCTCGAAGACGCGTTCGAGGCAAGCCTGCCCAGGCTGGTCGAAAATGCCAGGCTGGAAATGGTCCGGATACGCCAGCGCGCCGAGACCTGGTCGTTCGAGGCGGAGGGCTTCGCCGCCATTGAGAAAGGCCTGCGCAAGACCTATGGCCGCGCCTGGAGGCGCCGCCGCGACGCCATGGCCAACCCGACCGCGGACACCCTGCACGAATGGCGCAAGCGCGTTAAGTACCACCGCAACCATCTGCGTCTCATTTCGGAGATCTGGCCGCAAATGCTGGTGCCGCGCAGCGAAGAGGCCGAGGTGCTTGCAGAGCTGCTCGGAGACGACCATGACCTGGCGATCCTGCGCGACAAGCTGATCCGCGATCATGTTCGCTTCGGCAACCTGGGGTCACGGCGCGCCTTCATCGCCCTGATCGACCGCCGCCGCGACGAGATGTTCGCCGATATCGCAACCCGGGGCGCCCGCCTGTTTGCCGAAAAGCCCGACCAGTTCATACGCTCGGTGCGCAAATGGTGGAAGATCTGGGAGGACGGCGCGACGCGCCTGCTGCCGTCGCCGAACCCGGTGCTGGCCGGACCGCGCGCGCGGCACCAGACATGAACTGTGAACCGGCTCTCCTGACCCTCATCGACGGCTTTCCGCGAGAACCGGGCGCTGGCAACTGGGAAGACGTCATATCCCTGCCCGGCCCGCGCAGCCTGCTGGAAGCGGTCTTCGTCGAGCTCTGCGGCGTCAGCCTCAACGACATGCCCGAGACCGAAGACGCCGGGTCCGGCCAAATCGACGACGACTGGCAAACGCGCAGTATTGTGGTTGGCAGGGACGGCGTCGGCTTCCGTCAGGTTGAGCGCAAATGCATCGAGACTTCCGCCCTTCCATGTCACGAGACCATCGAAACCTTCGGCCTGCCGGAGCTTGAGCTCACCTGGGCGTTCCATCTCGAACTCGCCGGCCAGTTCGGCCACAGCGCCTTCCGGCATGACCGCCTGACCGCAAGGTTCGCGAATGATGTGGTGAGGCAACGTTTTGAAGGGATCTGGAACCGCGTGTTCGCCGTCATGCCGGTTTTCGAAGAGGCAGGATGATTGTGCGCAAATGGCCAATGCCTGCAGCTTCCCCCTGCCGAATGTTTCCCGATTGCCCGCAGGCATGGCACAAGCGTTGAATTGAGTGCGAATTCGAAACATCCCCGCAACCCCTCGTTCAGCGTCGTGCACGACAGAGGTTGACGACATATGGGTACTAGGCAGTACACTTAGCAATTCGAGTACTGAGTATCGGTTGAAGCCACGCGTCCCATGAGTAAACGCCGAATCATAGCATTTGCGGTCTGCTACCTGGCCGTGGTCACGGTCTGCGTCGGCGTTGGCCTTGAGCTGACCATGGACCGGTTCGACCACGGTGGCGATCCGACCTATGTGGAACAGGGCGCCTCACTGGGCGCCAGTCTGCTGCTGGCGCCGGCCGATCAGGTCTGGGCCTTCATCGGCCGCGACCGCTTCGGCCCTGCCGGCCAATGGCTCCTCTTGATCGGCAACGCGCTCTTGTGGGGGCTGCTGGCCGAAGTGATCTACGGTATCCTTCGCGACAAGTTCAAGCCATCGCCCTGACGGTCCCTATCCGAAACTCGCACCAGCCCACTCCCCCCCCTCACACGCCTTCGAACAGCAGCGTCTCCGCCTTCGACCCGGTCAGGCGCAACTCGATAAGCGGCTGATAGTCCGGATCGGTGTGCCAGGCCTTTGCCGCCTCCGTGTCCGGAAACTCGATCAGGATGATCACCGTCGGCACCTTGGCTTCGCCTTCGATGCGCTCGCCCTTGCGCGACGCGGCGATCACCTTGCCGCCGTATTTCTCCAGCAACGCCCTGGTCGGCGGCCCATAGGCCTCGCGCCATGACGAATCCCATTCTTCGGTCTCAAACAGAATATAGGCGGCCATGTTTGACGTTTCCCTCCCACTGTTGCTCTTGCCGGGAGCAGCTTACAACATGCCCCCGTCCTTGACACCAGCGCCAATAGCGGTGAGCAAGGTGCGCGCGGTAAGATCGGAAGCTGGATGGGTTTAATGGGCAAGCAGGCAGCGGGCAGAAAAAAGGTCTCTCCCAGGAGACAGCCGTTCGAGTTCGGCGACACCGCCATCGCCGCCGGCACGCGCGCCACGGTCGATCTGCCGGTCTCCGTCCTGTCCAACCACACACCCATGACCCTTCCGGTTCAGGTGGTGCACGGCCGCTCCGACGGACCCGTCCTGTTCGTCTCCGCCGCGGTCCATGGCGACGAGGTGCTCGGCATCGAGATCATCCGCCGGGTGCTGCAGCACCGGGCTCTGAAGTCGTTGAAGGGCACGCTCATGGCAGTGCCCATCGTCAATGCGCTCGGGTTCATCAACCACTCGCGCTACCTGCCCGACCGGCGCGATCTCAACCGCTCGTTTCCCGGCTCCGACCGCGGCTCGCTCGCCGGCATGATCGCCGATCTGTTCCTGCGCGAAGTGGTCCAGCGCTCCGATTTCGGCATCGACCTCCACACCGCCGCCCTGCACCGCACCAACCTGCCACAGATCCGCATCAGCTCCATCAAGGGCCGCGCCTTTGAGTTGGCCAAGGCGTTCGGCGCACCTGCCATCATGCTGTCGAGCCTGCGCGAAGGCTCCATGCGCCAGGCGGCGCACGATGAGGGCGTCGACGTGCTGGTCTATGAGGGCGGCCAGGCGCTGCGGTTCGACGAACTGGCGATCCGCGCCGGCGTGCTCGGCACACTCCGCGTCATGGTCGAGATGGGGATGCTGACGCCGGCGGCGGCAAAGCCGAGCAAGATGGTACCGATGGTCTCGGTCTCATCGAAATGGCAGCGCGCGCCGCAGGGCGGCATCTTCCGCGCCCACCGCACCACCGGCGACGTGGTGGCGCAGGGCGATGTGCTGGGCTTCGTGGCCGATCCGTTCGGCGACGCCGAAACCCCGGTCGAAAGCCCGCTCGAGGGCATCATCGTCGGCCGCACCAACCTGCCCACGGTCAACCGCGGCGACGCCCTCTTCCACATCGCCGAGGTCGTCGGCAAGGCCGATCCGGAACGCAAGCTCGACGCCTTCGAAACGGAGCTCACCATGTCGCCGCTTTTCGACGAGGATGAGATCCTGTGAGTTCTGCCTCTCTGCTCGAGGACCAGCGAACGCCTCTTCAGTCTTAATCAAAGCCCAAGCACTACTGACGAATGTCTGGCCGACTTTCATTCGGTCACACAACAAACTCTGATGCTTCTTTATCAGAACAACTACGTGCTCAACAGATCACGGGACGTTTCAACGTGGCCATCAAGCCGATTGCTTCGATATTTGCCATTGAAACCATCGACAGTTAGTATTTCAAATCAGAGTTTATTGGCTTCGTTTTC
>JAJFHL010000128.1 GCA_021775615.1 Hyphomicrobiales bacterium | reverse complement strand
CGGCGCCTATGGCGGCCAGGCAGGCGATCAAGGGGGTGTGTGGAACCACAAACTCCTCGTATGTGGTATTGCGGACGCCCAGTGCGTTGCCCAGTGAATGCGCAACTTTGGCGCTGAACACCGTCATTGCGCCGAACCTGTTGAGGAACTCATCAGCACTTTCCCGTGGGTCGTGCGCGGCGGCAAATTCCTCAAACAACGCCCTGACCGGCTGTGAGTTGATCAAGCTCCTGACATCCACCATCATCATGTACGCCTGCCGGTTCGACATCTTCGCTTGTCAGGTAGGTGCAAGATCGATCATTTTGAATGACGCAGCGCACAGGCTCGCCCAGATAATCACGATGGACGCACGAATTGGCTGAATGCCGACACGCCGCCCCGCAGGGCACCGCAATCGGTTGCGGAGTTCCGATTGTGTAAAATCCGATATGTCTCCTTAATTTAGTTGCAAATTACGGATGTTAGTGTGATCACCATCAACTGGAGGTGGAACATGCTGGTGCGCCGCGATACCGTGCTTTTTGTTTCACTTGCTGTAATGTTGGCGACAATGCCGGCGACTTGGAGCGGCAGGGTGCTGGCACAGGATGCCACGCCCAAGAGTGAGCCAACCGGGCAGACGGAGGCCGAGCCTGTCGAACTGGACTCGCGTGTTTACAGGCAGATCCAGTCCAACCCGGACAAGTTCATCCAGGCGACGATACAGAAGCTCTATCAGATGAACACCTCAGGCACTGTCACCCGCGCGGATGTTCAGCGGTTTGAACGGATCGAGGTGTCCCGGTCGAGAAGCCAGGTTGTCTCGAAATATCTGCATTTGGATGTGGACGGCGACGGCTTGATTTCCAGCGAAGAGGTGAAAATGGTTTCGGCCACCGAAGCTGTTGCCAGAAGGGCGCAGTACGATGTCCTTCTGCTGGACGCCGATCTCGATCAGAACGGTGAAGTCAGCCATGCCGAGTTGATCGGATTCGCGGAAAAGAAGATCGCGAAAGCCCGCGCCTCCGGCCGGGTGCGATCGCTTGATCCGTTGGTCTTCGATCTGGATGGTGACGGGAAAGTCGATCCCGCGGAACTGGTGCGGTGTGTACGCAAGATCGCCAGCGAGGCGCCAAAGGACGGGCTGATCACCATCGGACCGCGTTACTGATCCCCGATTGTGTAAAATCCGACATATCTCCTTAATTGTGTTGCAAATTGCAGATGTTAGTGTGGTTTCCGTCAACTGGAGGTAGAACATGCTGGTGCGCCGCGACACCGTACTTTTTGTTTCACTTGCTGCAATGCTGGCGGTAATGCCGGCGACGGGACTGGCACAGGATGCCACGCCGCAGAGCGAGCCAACCGAACAGACGCCGCCCGAGCCTGTCGAACTGCACGAACATGTTTACCGCCAGATCCAGTCAAACCCCGACAAGTTCATCCAGGCCACGATCCAGAAGCTTTACCAGATGAATGCATCCGGCACCGTGACGCGTGCGGATGTTCAGCGGTTTGAGCGGATCGAGGTTTCCCGGTCGAGAAGCCGGGTTGTCTCGACATATCTGCATCTGGACGTGGATGGTGACGGTGTGATTTCCAGCGAAGAACTGAAAATGGTTTCGGCCACCGAAGCTGTGGCCAGGAGGGCGCAGTACGATGTTCTCCTGCTGGAGGCCGATGTCAATCAGGACAGTGAGATCAGCCATGCCGAGCTGATCGGATTCGCGGAAAACAAGATTGCGAAAGCCCGCGCGTCCGGCCGGGCGCGATCGCTCGATCCGATGGCCTTCGATCTGGACGGTGACGGGAAAGTCGATCCCGCCGAGTTGGTGCGGGCCGTGCGCAAGTTCGCCAGCGAGGAACCAAAGGACGGGCCGAAGTCCAAGAAGAAGATAAAGGTCGTCGGCACCAACCGCAGACCGGACTGCGTCGTTCCCGTCGCCCCGAAGGATGCGCAGATCGTCCTGCTCAGCGGGTATGAAGGCTGGGCCGTCTCAACCGTTGCCGTCAATGGTCCTGATCGTAAAACGAGTGTTGCGTCCATCACCATCGAGCCCGGCGACGAGCCGCTCTACATCTTTGCGGTCGCCTATGATCCCATCGTCTGGAAGATTGATGGTGCGACCGAACGGGTGGTCAAGTTTGTGGCTCAGCCGCAACACGCAAGGCAGGGTGCGGGTGTCGCCGTCGTCGGTCTTGCAAAGGACAAGGTCGCATTTGCGGTCGCGGCAAGCTGCGCAAACTACTTTACGAACTCCGATGATGCCAGAGGGCGAATTGCCGGCGCCCTGATCACGGCACAGCTTGAACGAAACATTGATCACACAATCGCACATCACAAGCTCAGCAGGGTCAGCGTTCCATCAGGTGTTGTTGAGAAGGTTGACAAGAAGAAATCGCGCCGGAGCGATGCGACGACCGACGGCATGCAGTTTGTGCTGAAGGACGGAAAGGTCGTCAAAATCGACATTGCAGGCGGTCAACGCACAGCGAGGAGCTTTCGAGGCTCTTATCCCGGCGGGATTGTTCAGATTGATCTGAAGGACGTGGTCGCGCCGGCGCCCGTCGATGCCTATGATGTTCTTCCGAAGGAGGCAGGCCTTCTCCAGTTGATCTCGGAAGGCGCGATGCAGTACACGACCGACGGGTACTACGTGATCAAGAAGGACGTACCCAGGTTCCCGGCCGGGCTGGCCGGGTCACATTCTGTCAGGTTTCTGATCGCGAAGGGTGTGGCGATGCCGGAAGGCTCTGCCGGCCACTCCTCCGTTTTCCTCGAAGAAACCGGTGAATGCGCCTCCGGGCTAAAGTGCCGACGCTAGAACGATCCCGTATGAGTGCGAAACGCTCTAGTTCCGTTGTTTTGGCTTCCGGTTGATCATGACGATGCCGACACTGACCATTAGAAGCGCTCCCGCCAGTGCCGTCGATATCTGTTCGTCGAGAATGAGCCACCCGAAGATCACGCCAAACAGCGGGGTCAGAAAGCCGAATGAGGCCATGTCGGAGGCGGGGTAGACGGACAGCACCCAGAACCAGACGACAAAGGCGAAGCCGACGACGACGATCGCCTGAAAGGCGAAGATCGCGGAGAGTCCGGGGGTGAGGTCGCGCACGATGTCTCCAAACAGGAACGAGACGGGCACAAGAATGATGCCCGACACGGCCAACTGGTAGAGCAGCTGCATGATGGGGCTCGATTTTGCCAGCCCCGTGGTGCTGGCAAGCAACACGATGCCCGCCCACAGAATGGCTGCGACGATGCAGGCGATGTCGCCATAGAAGGCAAGTTCGCTGGCCGGGTGATCGTCCGTCAGCAAAGCCCAGGCGATGCCCGCGAAGGCGAGGGTGAGCCCGGCGATGCGGATGGCGGTGAGGCGCTCGCCGGGAATCAGAAAATGAGCCGCCAGCGCAACCCAGAACGGCATCGTGTAGAAGAACACTGAAGCCCTGGCCACGGTGGTGTAGTCAAGCGCCAGAAACAGAAGCAGGAACTCAACGGCGAAAAACAGGCCGCAGAACATTCCCGGTATCAGGCTGCCATCGGTGATCGACAGTCTCTTGCGGGTCAGGAGCGCGAACAGGAGAACGGGCACGAACGCGACCACGGACCGCAGTCCGGCCTGGAACACCGGAGACAGGCCCGCATTGACCAGTTTGATCAGGACCTGATTGAGCCCGAGCAGCACCGAAAAGCAAATGAGTAGCGTGGCGCCAAAGGCGTCGATGCGGTCTTTCTTGTCCACGAACAGCTGCCTCCTTGTCGCCCCGTCGGGGAGGTACGCGACACGGGGCTGCCGGTCAATGGATGGAACCGCTTCGCCCCGGAGAATTCGGCATGGGTGTGCACTGCTCGACTGCCGGCGAAACCCGGTTCACGTTATGTTGAAGGGTGCGCCGATTTGTCGGTAGTATGCCGGTGTGCAATAGTTTCGGTGGTTGATCTGACAGGGGAACGTGATGCTGACCCCAGAGTCCGCGGTGTCGCAGCCCGCCCATATCGATGTTCGCTCGAGCAGCGACATCCATGAGCAGGCTGCACTTCTGGATACCTGGAACCAGGAGTACTGCCAGATATCCAGTGGTCAGTTCGATGGATCGGTATGCTCGCTGCGGGGCGAGGGCGTTCGGCTTTTTGTCGAGCAGATGAACCGGACGGTATTTCAAAGGGGCGATGTCGGCACACACAAGCTGGCACTCGGAATGCCGCTGAAGCTCTCCGGCCAGGCCGTGCTCTGCGGCGAAAATGCATGCCTTGACGGGCTGCACGTGTTTTCGGGACCGTCCGGGTTTGAATATCTGTCACCTGAAAATCTTATGTTCATCGGGCTGGAGATTTCTCTTCCCACTGCGGCCTCGTCGAGTGAGGAGAGGCATCTGATCGGGAAACTCGAGGACGAACTGAAGGATGGGCGCCGCGTGATATCCCTTCCGAAGGGGCGGGCCCGCGACCTGCGTGTGTTGCTGAAATCCATGTTCGACAGCTTGAAAGCCAACCCGGCCGCTCTTAGTGACGCAAAAAGCCTGGGCGCCCTGAAGCGCGCCGCCGCCGGCGCGGTACTCGACATGCTGCCGTGCAGCGATGACGGCGCGCGCGCCAGAGAAGAAGTCACCACAAACTGGCGGGTTGCCAGCCAGGCCCGCCGCCTGGTCGAAGATGCGCCCGATTGCCCGATGTCCGTTGTTGAACTTGCCCTTCGGCTGGGGGTTTCGCGGCGGACCATACAATATGCCTGCCAGGATTCGCTGGGCATCAAGCCGACGTCGTACCTGCGTGCCCTGCGGCTCAACGGTGCGCGCCGGGAACTGCGCAATGCAAATTCGGTCACCGAAGCCGCCACGCGCTGGGGATTCTGGCACTTTGGCAATTTCGCCAGGGACTACCGTACGATGTTTGGGGAATTGCCGTCACAGACGCTCAGGCAGATGAGCGGTGCGGGTACTATCGCAGATTGAGCGGTAGCCGAGCTATCCGCCGAGGTACGCCTGCTTGACATAGTCGTTGCCGATGAGGTCTTCCGACTTGCCCTCCAAGGCGATCGTGCCGGTCTCCAGAACGTAGCCTCTGTCGGCCAGCTTGAGCGCCAGCGATGCATTCTGTTCGACCAGGACCACCGACAGGCCCGCCTGTTTCAGGCTCTCGATGATCTTGGCGATTTCGGACACCATTATGGGGGCGAGGCCAAGCGAGGGCTCATCCATCAGGATCACCTTGGGCCGGGCCATCAGGGCACGGCCCATGGCAACCATCTGCTGCTGCCCGCCGCTCAGCGTCTTGGCCAGCTGGTTCTCGCGTTCCTTCAGGATCGGGAAGTGCCGGTAGACATGCTCAAAGCTCTCTTCGAGCTGTTTTTTGTCTTTCTGCAGGTAAGCGCCGAGCCGCAGATTGTGTTGAACGGTCATAAGGCCGAACAGCCGCCTGCCCTCCGGTACATGGGCGATGCCCATGCCGACGATGTCGTGGGCGGCCATGTGGTCGATACGCTTGCCTTCGAACCGGACTTCACCGGCGGAAAGCTTGATCAGGCCTGAAATGGCTTTGAGGATTGACGTCTTCCCGGCGCCGTTGGCACCGATCAGGGTGCTGATATTACCTTCCTCGACGCTCAGGGAGATGCCTTTGACGGCCTCGACCTTGTCATAGTGCACGCGGAGATTTTCGACCTCAAGGAGCATCGAAATCACTTCCGAGATAGGCCTCGTGGACCAGTTCGTCCTTGCGGATTTCCGCTGGTGTGCCTTCCGCGATCTTGGTTCCGAAATTGATGACTGTGATCTTGTCGCAGATGCCCATCACCACTTTCATGTCGTGTTCGATCAGCAATATGGTGACACCCCTATCGCGGATCTTGTTGATGAGGTTCACCATTTCCGCTGTTTCATCCGGGTTCATTCCGGTGCACGGCTCGTCCAGCATGAGTAGCTCCGGCTCGGCAGCCATGGCGATGGCGATGCCAAGAGCTCTTTGGTGACCATGGGGCAGGTTGGCGGCCAGATCGTCGACATATTGGGTGAGGCCCATGAACTCGAGGATCTCACGGGCCCTGCTTTCGTTTTCCTGTTCGCTGCTGCGGGTCTTTGCCGTGTTGAACAGTGCGCCCCAATAGCTGTAATTGGAATTCAGATGGCAGCCGATCATCACGTTTTTGAGGACACTGAAGTTCTTGAAGAGAGTGATGGACTGAAAGGTGCGCACGATCCCCATCCGGGCGGTTCGATGCGGCTTCATCGTTCCGATCTCCGTGCCCTTGAACGTGATGCTTCCCTTGCTCGGCTTGTAGACACCGCTGATCACGTTGAAGAGTGTGGTCTTGCCGGCTCCGTTGGGACCGATCAGCCCACGTATCTCGCCCTGGTCGACCGAGAAACCGAGATCGTTGATTGCCGTCAGCCCGCCGAAGCGCATGCTCAGATCATCGATTGCGAGCAGTTGCACCGCGGCACCTCAATCAGAGCGTCCGCGCAGCCGGGCAACCAGCGCACGAACCCTTGCCGGAACGGTCTCAAGCCCGCCGGGCAGAAACAGGACGGTCAGGATGATGACCACACCGAAGAATATCACCCGGTACCATCCCGCCGGGCGAAGCAGTTCGTCCACTATCGTCAGGACCGTGGCGCCGAGGACCGGGCCATTGAGCGTGCTCAAGCCGCCGACGATGATGTGGACGAGCGAGAACTCCGACTGCCAGATGTCGAAGGTCTTGGGGTTTATGTAGGTGTGGTAATGGGCGTAGAGCGCGCCGGTCATGCCGGCAAAGAAGCACGCGGTGGTGAAGGCGATCACCTTGTGTTTGAGAACATTGATGCCGACATGCTGGGCGAGAATCTCGCTTTCGTGGATGCTCCAGTATATGGCGCCGGTCCGCGACCGTATGATCCGGTGGATCGCGAAGACGATCAGCGCGCAGCACACCAGTGCGAGATAATAATACGCCACCCTGGATGTGAAATTGATGTCGAGGCCAAAGATGTCAATTTTGGGGGGGCGGATATTGAAAATGCCGTCCCAGCCGCCGAAGATGCCGCGATAGTAGGCGAATACCCGTTTGATCACCTCGCCAACCGCCCAGCTCGCCATGAAGAAATACACCGCCCTGGTGCGCATCAGCGGAATACTGATCACGAAGGCGAACAGCGCCGCCACCGCGGCGGCAATCCACATGTTGATCCACAGCGACCAGCCGAGACTGGTGAACAGGAGCGCCGAGGTGTAGGCGCCGATCCCCATGAAGCCGGCATGGGCGAACGAGATGAACCCGAGTGTCCAGATGAGCCACATGCTGGTGGCCAGCGCAATGTTGAAGGCAATGGTGATGCCGACATGGAGAATGTATTTGTCGTAGCCGCAAATGACCGGAAGCAGGAACGCGAATGCGACCGCGGCGACCCAAACGCCTGTCGCCATTTTGGTGTTCTCAGTCATAGGCGTTCGCGTTCTGCTTGAGCGTGTTCATGCGAATTCATCAGCTCGCCCTAATCCCACTGCTGGCCGAAGAGCCCCGAGGGCTTGAAGACGAGAATGACGAAGATCGTTACGAAACCTATGATGTAGGCCACGTCGGCGCTGATGAGCGTGGTCACGAAACTGTCGATGAATCCGATGATGAGCCCGCCGATAAGAGCGCCGGGGACGCTGCCAAGTCCGCCCAGAATGACGATCATGAAGGCTTTTACGGTGGCGATGAATCCCATCGTCGGCACGATCGACAGCAAGGTGCCCATCAAGCATCCCGCGACCGCCGCCAACGCGCTGCCGAGCCCGAACGCAATCCAGTGAATGCGTCTGGTGTTGATGCCCTGCAGGGAGCTGACTTCCGGGTCTTCGGACACCGCCCGCATGGCCATGCCGGTGGTGGTCCTCTGCAGAAAGAACCAGAGCGCCAGGATCAGGGTTGCGGAGAAAATCGAAATGACCATGCGCTCGTATGTGTAGAAGGCGCCCAGCACCGAAACGCCGCCGGTTACGACGCTTGGAATGCCTTTCACAACCGTGCCGAAAGTCAGGAGGCCGCCGCTGGAGATGATGAAAATCAAGCCCATGGAGACGGCCAGGGAATAGAGAATGTTCTTGCCGTGCAACGGCCGGAACAGCACAAGCTGAAGCACCGCTCCGATGACGAAGATGGTTCCCGCGCTGACGAGAATGCCCAGCCAGTAGGGCAGCTTCAGCACCGACGACCAGTAATACAAGACATAGGCGCCGAGCATGTAGAACTCGCCATGGGCGTATTGAATGATGCGCATGATGCCGAAAATCAGAGTCAGCCCGATGGCGATCAGCGCGTACATCAGGCCGAGATTGATCCCGGTCAGCGTCATTTGGGTGAATTCGTCCAGGGCCATATTCAGCGTGTCTGCTTCAATTGTTCAACGTCAAAATCTCATGCCGGTCAGACCGGACCGGTCTCAATCAAACACCATCGATGTGTGAAAAGCGAGCCTCACCCATCCCGCTCGAGATCAGGCGCGCCACCACCGCAACATGATGGCGCGCCCGCCAGTCTATGGCCTAGTAGCTATCCGGGAGTTCTGGATACCTTACGTCGGCAAGCCTGGCTTTGCCGTTCTCGATCAGGGTGGTGTAGCAGTCGTACACGCCCTGCCGCCTGATGCCGAAGGAGTTCTGGCCTTCCCAGGTCACCTTGCCGACATATGTGTCTTCAAGGACAACCTCGGCGAGGGCGTCGGCAACGGCCTTGGTGTCTTCATAGGTGCCGGCTTTCTCCAGCGCGGCGACCAGGCCGTAGATCCACCAGGAATAGTTTCCGGCCAGGGCGTTGAAGTCGCCGAAGCGTTCGATGAACCTCGCCTTGATGGCCTTCTGCGTATCCGTCACCGGCTCGACGCAGGTCACCGGGAGCACGACATCGTGGGCGTATTCGCCGGCGACTTCCAGAATGGTCTTGGTTTCCGATGCGGCCGGTGATGAGATCGGGCCCTTGTAGCCCATCTCTCTTGCCGCCTTGACGATGCTGGCGGTGATGCCGGGGGGCGATGGGCTCGTGACGATGAAATCGGGATTCGACTTCAGGGTCTTGGTGACGATCGGATAAAAGTCCGTGTCTTCCCAGTTGAAGTACTCAACACCCAGATCCTTGATGCCGTAATACTCCATCAGCCGCTGATAGGAATGGTGGCAGTCGATGCCGTCCTGGTCGTCGGGACCGATAAAGGCCGCCGACTGCAGCTTGTCCTTCCCATAGTGCTCCTGCATGAACGGGATGTAGGCGTAACCCTGTTCGTAGTCGGACATCTCGGCGCGGAAGTGATAGGGGTAGTCCTTGCCGTAGATCTTGAGATAGCCCCAGCACGCGACGATGGATATGACTTCGGCGGGCTCAGTGATCTGAAGCATGCCGATGGTGCTGGCAGCCGCCTGGCTGAAGACATATTTCACACCATCCTGTTCGACCAGACGGGTGGTGGCGGCCCGGGCATCGGCTACGGTGCCCTTGGTGTCGTAGGTGATGATTTCCAGCTTGTGCTTTTCGCCTCCGATATCGACGCCGCCTTTTTCGTTGATCACGGCGGCTCCGTCGACCCAGCCCTGCATGGTCGAGATGCCCCAGTAGGCTACCGGTCCTGACAGGGGAACCGCGCCACCGATCTTGATGACTTTCTCGTCGGCGTTGGCAGGTTCACTCAGGAAGGCGGGAGATATGGCGGCCGTGAGCCCCAGTGCGGACGCCGTCGACAGGAACGTTCGCCGGGTGATCAAGCCCTCCTCGAACATCCGTTTCAGCTTCTCCAGTTCTGTCATGATAACTCCTCCCTTTGGTTCAGTTATTGGTTCGGGACAGCGCGACTCCCATTGATTTTGCTTATGCAATCGTCACCGATGACTCTGGCCGAACTTGGGGCCGGCCTCGGACACGCTGCATTGTTCGCTTCCCGCAGGCTAAATGTTTCGCTCTGGCGCGACTATCCGATATCGGCAATGGCCGGTCGGTGCGCCCGATGCCCCGGGAGCTCGCGGGAGGGTTCGGGCAGGCATCTGTTCGCACGGGAGCCCGGGGGAGAGGTGCCGCGTTCATGACGTGGAGAACCCCTTGTCATCGTGGTTTTCGCCTTCCACCCAGCTGTGCTGCCACATGTGATGTTCGTAGACCATTTCTCCGCGCAGCATGAACAACTCCGCGCCGCGTTCGAGGACGATCTCGCCGGTGTCGGGGTTGGTGTAACGGCTCTCCCAGGTGCCGGCGATGCAGTCGCCGCCGTGGGCGCGATAGGTCTTGTTGATTTTGAGATCTTTCGCATAGGCAAACCAGTTGCCGGGCCATTGGCGCAGCTTGTCGCCGCGATGAGCCTGCCCCTGGCCATAATAGACCACGGCATCGTCGGTGTAGGCCGCGGCGGCGGCGGCACCATCACGTGCCTGCCAGACCTTTTCGACCTCGCGCACGAACGCGACGGGGTCGACAGTCAGCTCGCCGGCACTCTTGAGATTTTGCATCGGGTGGTTTCCTCTTTCAGAATTGCCGGTCGGGACCGGTCGAGCGGGCCTAGATGTCCAACAAAAGAACTCTTCTTTCGACGTCGGTTACCTGTGTTTGCAGGGCCGCCAACGTGTTGCGGCCGAAATTTGCGTAATGCGCCTGGACTTCCGGCCCGAGCGCCGCGCCGACGATCTGCGCATTGGCGAAGGCTTCGGTTGCGTCGGCCAGGCCTTGGGGAACTGCGGCTCCGTCTTCCGCCTCGTAGGCGTTTCCGTCCTGTCCGGGCGTTTCAAGCTCCAGGCCGGCCTCGACACCGGCGAGACCAGCGGCCAGCATGGCGCTGTAGGCGAGATAGGGATTTGCGTCGGCGCCGGGTATGCGGTTCTCGATCCGCTTGGCGAGGCCCTGGCCAACCACCCGGAACGCAACCGTGCGATTGTCTTCGCCCCAGCCGATACGATCCGGTGCAAACGTGTTCGGGATCATGCGCTTGTAGGAGTTCGTGGTCGGCGCGAACATAAGGAAGAAATCACGGCCATGTGTCACCAGGCCGGCAAGGAAGGAGCGCATGATCTGGCTCATGCCGCCTTTTCCATCGTCGAAGGCGCTCGATCCGGCGGCATCGCGCATCGACAAATGAATATGGCAGCTGCTGCCTCCCAGGGCATGATCGACCTTTGCCATGAAGCTCGCCACCAGTCCGGTCTGTAGAGCGATCTCCTTGGCGGCTGTCTTTAACAGGACATGGGCGTCCGCGGCGTCGAGGGCGGGGCCGTAGCCCAGGTTGATTTCGACCTGGCCGGGCGAATACTCCGCCTTGACCATCTCCACGGATATGCCGGACGCCTCGAGCGCATTGCGCAGGCGCTGTGTAAAGTCTTCGTCTTCGGAACTCCTGATCACCGTTTCCGGATGCATCGCATGATGCCGCGGAGTGATGTTGGTGAAGCCCTTTTCGTGCAGGCTGTCGGGGGTCTCGCGCAGCAAAAAGAACTCGAGTTCGGAGACGGCGAAGGGATCCAGGCCGATCTGCGCGCAGCGGTCGAGCTGGCGTTTCAGGATGGCACGGGGCGAGACGTCTACCGGGCCGCCGGCGAGCGAGCGGGCATCGGCCAGTACGATCGCCGTGCGCTCCTGCCAGTCGCAGCGTCGCAGCGTGGCCATGTCGGGAACGGAAATGAAATCGGGATAGCCGCTGTCCCAGCCGGTAAAGCCGTAGCCCGGATCAAGCGAGTGATCCTGGCCCCAGCCGAGCACCACCGAACAGGTCGGGACGCCGTCCTTGCCGGATGCGAGAAAGTGTTTCGCGCTCAGACGCTTACCGTACAGTCGGCCCTGCATGTCTGTGTCGGCGACCACCACCGTGTCGATGGCTCCGGTTTCGGCCTGGCTTGCCAATTCACTGAGCGAGAGCGTCATGAACATTCCTTGCATGTTTTATGGTCTAAGGTTATACCTTTTATTAATTACTGCAACAACTAAATTGTCTTTGTGAGAATCGTCCGTGATATGAGAGCCCAATGAGCAAGGACCAGAGCAAACGGGACTCCGCCGTCGCGCTGCTGCGCAACCCCCGTTCCAGTTCCAATGCGTTCGAGGTCGCGGTCGAACGATTGGGCTCATCGATAAAGATGGGGGTCTTTGCCCCAGGCGAACAGCTTCCCACCGAGCGCGAACTGTCCGAAATCATGAGTGTCAGCCGAACCACGATCCGCGAAGCCATTCGGGTGCTGACCGTTCAGGGAAAGCTTGAAGTCCGGCGTGGGCGCACCGGCGGAACCTTCGTTTCAACCAGCTTCAAGGCGCCCAGCGCAAAGCAGCAGCAAGCTGAGGTGCAAGCCAGAGGCACGGCGTTTCTGGAGATTCTGGAATACCGCCTGATTGTGGAACCCGGTATTGCGGAACTGGCGGCGGAACGCGCCGATGAGGAGATGCGGAAGCAGGTCTCCGATCTGGCGCGGAACGGCGCCGAGTTCGAGGACGACTTCCGCAACTATCGTGCGCTCGACACCGAGTTTCATTTTCTGCTCGCCAAGGCGACCGGCGTGGACCGGCTGTCGGCCATCCTCGGAGACATTCATTCTGAACTGTCCGACCTGATGGCGCTCATCCCGCACAGCGTGGACGCCTGCCGCCACTCGTCCGAACAACACCTGCGCATCGCTAGGGCCATCGCCGCCGGCAAGCCGGAAGCGGCCCGCAAGGCCATGAAGGAACATGTCGAGGCGACTGCAAGTCTGCTGAAGGGATTGTTGGGTTGACGGGCAGATCCTTATGCGGATCGGTCCAATCTGATCGAGAGGAGTGTTTGGGGTGGATAGCAAATCTTTCGACTACGTTATCGTCGGCGCCGGCTCAGCCGGCTGTACCCTCGCGAACCGGCTGACGGAGGATGCGAACGTATCGGTGCTGCTGCTCGAGTACGGGGGATCAGACAGAAATATCTTCGTGCAGATGCCGACGGCCTTGCAGATACCGATGAACACGAAACGTTTCAATTGGGGCTTTTGGTCCGAACCGGAGCCGAACCTCAACGGTCGGCGGGTGGACGTGTCTCGCGGCAAGGGCCTGGGCGGATCCTCTTCCATCAACGGGATGATCTATGTGCGGGGAAACGCCTGCGATTTTGACGAATGGGAGGAGCACGGAGCAGAAGGCTGGGCGTACAAGCACTGTCTGCCCTACTTCAAGAAGGCGGAAAATTGCGCCTATGGCGCGGACGACTATCGTGGCGGCGATGGTCCGTTGCACACATGTAACGGCAACGGCATGGTGAACCCTCTTTATCACGCTTTTATCCGAGCCGGCGCGGAAGCCGGGTACGGCCTGACCGAAGACTATAACGGCTATCGTCAGGAGGGCATGTCGAAGATGGACATGACCGTGAAAAACGGGGTCCGGTGGAGCACGGCGAAGGCCCATTTGGAGCCTGCGTTGGCCAGAAGCAATCTCACCCTTGTGACAAAGGCCATGACCAAGCGCGTGCTGCTTGAAGGAAAGCGTGCGGTCGGGGTGGAATACATTCAAGACGGCAGGCCGACCTCGGTCCGAGCCGACCGGGAGGTGATAATATCCGCCGGTGCAATCGGTTCTCCGCACATCCTGCAGATGTCGGGAATAGGGCCGGGACATGTGCTCAAGGACGCGGGAATCGAGGTTCTGCACGAACTGCCGGGTGTCGGTGAGAACCTGCAGGACCACCTGGAATCCGTCATACAATACGAAACAAAGCTTCCGGTGTCTCTCAACCGACACATGGGGCTGTTCGGAAAATTTCTGATCGGCACGCGCTGGATCCTGACCAAGAGAGGCCTGGGTGCGACGAACCACTTCGAATCCACGGGGTTCATCCGGACGCATGCCGGCCTGAAATGGCCCAACATCCAGTTTCACTTCCTGCCGGCCATAGTGCGCTATGACGGCAAGGGCGGAGCAGGGCCGGAAGGTTACCAGATTCATTTTGGCATCAACAAACTGAGGGCACGGGGCTGGGTGCGGGCGAAGTCGGCGGATCCGTTTGAAAAACCGAGCATCGTTTTCAACCACTTTCAGGATCAGCGTGATGTAGACGAGTACCGTTCGGCGTTCAAGCTGACCCGTGAAATCGGAATGCAGCCTGCTTTTGATGCGTTCAGAAAGCGGGAGTTCGATCCGGGCGAGGACGTACAAACCGACGAAGAGATAGACGCCTGGGTCCGCGAAACCGTCGAAACGGCATATCACCCATCATGTTCCTGCAAGATGGGTTCCGATGAGGATGAGATGGCCGTACTCGACACGAAGTGCAATGTGCGGGGAATTGAGCATCTGCGGGTCGTCGATTCGTCGATTTTTCCGACCATCACCAACGGCAACCTGAATGCTCCAACCATCATGGTTGGAGAAAAAGCAGCCGACCTTATCAAGGGCGTTGCACCGCTTCCCGCATCCAATGCCGAAGCATATGTCGCTCCTGATTGGGAAACCAAGCAGCGGGTCGGAACTGCGATGAGACCAGCGCCTTAGAGCACAAATCTGTAGGTACGGGTTACAGCGTGCCTACACCGCCATAGGCAACGCCCGATAGCCTGGACATATCCTCTTTCCAGGTTACGAGATCGTCCGCTGACAGCTGGTTCAGGTGAGTGTGGCCGCAGGCCCGCGCCAGGATCTTCATGAGATCGACGGAGCTTTCGAAGAAGCGCTGCAGGCGTTCGGCCGACTTGTCGACGATCACCCGGGAAACAAGATGCGGCTTCTGGGTGGCGATGCCGACGGGGCAGTTGTTGGTGTGACAGGCGCGCATGCCGAGACAGCCGATGGCCTGGATGGCAGCGTTCGAGACCGCGACCGCGTCGGCGCCCAGCGCCAGCGCCTTGGCGAAGTCGGCCGGCTTGCGCAGGCCGCCCGTGATCACCAGGGAGACGTCGCTACGGCCAGCGCGCTCGAGGTGACGGCGCGCACGGGCCAGTGCCGGGATTGTCGGCACCGAGATGTTGTCGCGGAATATGATCGGCGCGGCGCCGGTACCGCCGCCGCGACCATCGAGAATGACATAATCGACGCCGACTTCAAGCGCGGCGTCGAGATCCTTTTCGATGTGCTGGGCCGAGAGTTTGTAGCCAATTGGGATGCCGCCGGTGCGGTCACGCACCTCATCGGCGAAGGTCTTGATCTGCGAAACTGATGTCCAGTCCGGAAAGCGGGCAGGGGAGACGGCCGGCTCGCCTTCCGTCAACCCGCGCACTTCGGCGATCTTGCCTATGACTTTGTGACCGGGCAGGTGGCCGCCGGTGCCGGTCTTGGCGCCCTGGCCGCCCTTAAAGTGGAAGGCCTGGACTTTTTCGAGCTTCTCCCACTCGAAGCCGAAGCGGCCGGAGGCAAGTTCGTAGAAATAGCGTGAGTTCTCCGCCTGCTCTTCCGGCAGCATGCCGCCTTCGCCGGAGCAGATGCCTGTGCCGGCCAGTTCGGCGCCGCGGGCGAGAGCGACCTTTGCCGGCTCGGACAAAGCGCCGAAACTCATGTCGGAGACAAAGAGCGGTACGGCGAGCCTGAGCGGTTTCTGGGCGTTGGGGCCGATCACCACATCGGAGGCGACGGGATCGTCATCGAGACCGGGCGCGCGGTGCAGCTGCGCGGTTACGAACTGGATGTCGTCCCAGGTGGGCAGTTGGTCGCGCGGCACGCCCATGGCTTCCACCAGGCCATGATGTCCGGTCTTGTCGAGACCGTTTCTTGCATACTCCTGGATCAGCCTGACATGCGGCTCTGCCGGATCGCCGTGAATGTCGGCGTAAAGGCCGAGATAGGCGTCCCGATTGTAGGGCTGCGGGTGATCTTCGTGCCAGGCGGCGACTTCGTCCTCATCCACCAGAACAGTGCCGCCTTCGACCCAGGCGTTGAACCTGTGCAGGACTTCGGAGTTGGCATACTCGGACACGCCGCTGTCGAGCCGGTAGTCCCAGCCATGGAGGCCGCAAATCAGGTTGTCGCCGACAACGGAACCATCTGACATCAACGCACCGCGATGCAGGCAGCGGCCGTAGAGCACCGAGACGGCGTCGTCGTATCGAACAACCACGAGATCGACATTTGCGACCAGCGCGTAAGCCGGTGCGCGGTCTTCAAGCTCAGCCCACTGGGCGACGGCAACCTTGTTCATGATTTTTCTTCCTCTATGACCGCAAGGACGTATCCGGTGCGTGTTGGCATTTCTGAAACGGGTTCGGTTTCGGCGCAGTCGCCCTGGGCGCGGGTCATGCGTCCATAGCGTGCTGCGGCGGGCGCCGCGGAGATGCCGTGGGCGATGATGCTCATGGCAACGGTCAAGATTGTGACCAGCATGATTGTGTGCGCCTGATGAGTGCCGAGCTGCTCGACGATCAACAGGGCGAAGAGGATTGAAGCCAGACCGCGCGGTCCGAACCAGCCCAGGAACAAAGTGGTGGTCGGGCTCACTCCGGTGCCGATGAGAGATATGGCGATGGGTACGAGGCGGATGAGCGTTAGGCTGAGGAGCGCGTAAACCGCCATGGACCAGGTCAGGCCGTGCAACAGTTCAGGGAGCATGATCGCACCGAACACCAGAAACGCAATGAGCGTCAGCAACTGACCCTCGGACTCGGCGAATTCAAGAATGAACTTGCAGCGGTCTCCGACGACGAAGCCGAAGCACAAGCCCGCAACGAAGGCCGCGATGAAGCCATTGCCGCCGATCAGCTCGGCGCCGGCAAAGGCGATCCCCGCGGCGGCAAGAATGGCGGGACCTTCGAAGGACATGCTCATCCAGCCGCGACCGGCGGCAGCGTCCATCAGCCGTCCGCCCGCGGTGCCGACGATGATCCCGGCGATCGGTCCGAGTACCACCTGAAGGCCGCCGAAGGTGGCGAAGTCCGTGTAAGACGTTTCCTGCACTGCCGTCGCCGTTGCCAGCGCGGCAAGAAGGACGACGACCGGTACCGCGATCCCGTCATTGAGGCCGCTTTCCACGTTGAGGGCCTGACGGATGCGAACCGGTACCGCGGGGTTGGAGACGACCGATTGTCCAAGAGCCGCGTCAGTCGGGGCTAGCACGGCCGCAAGAAGTGCCGCGTGGACCAGGTCAAGACCGAGCGGCAGGGCCATGGCGACAGCGGTGCCGGCGGCGATCGTCAGCGGCATGCCGATGGCCAGCATGCGGGTGGGCAGAGAATGGTCTTTGATCAGGAGGCGCAGATCGATGCGGGCGGCGTCGGAGAACAGCACCAGCACAAGGGTGACCTCGGCCAGAAGGTGGATGGCGCCATGGGAGATGCTGAGCGATACCAACCCCAGGCCGGCGTCGCCCACGGCGAAGCCGAATGCGGCGAACACCATGGGCGCCGTGATCCAGGTGTTGGCGAGGCGGCCGGATACGAAACTGTAAGACAGTACGGCCGCGGCAATGATCACGAACTCCAGTTTCTCCATATCGGTGCCTGTTACTTTCCCGGGCCTGCTGTATTGTAGATGGATGAGTTTCGACCGCTTCCCTGACCGATGCGTGGATGTGCGCGAAGGTTACAGTACACTCCGACCGTGAAGGGCATTCAAAAGCCAGTGGTGCAGGATCGGGAGAGTGACGACAGTCGTCTTGTCGACGCGATAAGGCGGAGAGAGCCCGGGTCATTCGAGCATCTGGTACGCCGTTACGGAGCCAGACTGCTCGCCACCGGACGGCGCATTCTGCGCGATACTCAGTTGGCGGAGGACTGCCTCCAGGAAACCTTCATCAAGGCATTCGACAAACTCGACATGTTCGAGGGCCGCTCGGGCCTCGGGACCTGGCTGCACAGCATAATGGTCAATCAGGCGCTCATGAAGCTGCGCAAGGACAAGCCGGGGCGGCTTGAACAGATCGATGACCTGATGCCCCAGTTCGACTCGGACACCTGCCGCATCGAGGCGCCCTGGTCCTATCTGGCGACACCGGACGAACTGCTCGAACAACAACAGTCGCGGCAGTTGGTGCAATCACAAATCGAACAGCTTCCGGAAAATTACCGCATCGTTTTGCAGCTTCGCGACATCGAAGAACATGACACGGCAACGGTTGCGGAGATTTTGGGTATAACCCAGGGTGCGGTGAAAGTCCGGTTGCACCGTGCGCGGGCGGCGCTGAAGGCTCTGCTTGAGCCATTGTTACGGGGTGAGGAAATGCCATGACCAGTCTTGGTTCCCGTTTTATGCGCAAAATGAAGGGCGCCATGCTCTCATGGATGCCCGGCATGCTGACCTGCATGGAATTCGAGATTTTCCTCATCGACTACATGGAGGGTACTCTGCCGGCCGGGCAGCGGCGGGTTTTTGAGTTCCACATCAAGATCTGCCGGGAATGCCGCGAATACCTGGCGGCCTATCGGTACACCATTGAGCTTGCCGGCCGCGCCTATGACGACGGCTCGGCGCCGCTGCCGGATGAGGTGCCGGAGGATCTCGTGAAGGCCATCCTTGCCGCGCGAAACTGCTGACCCGGCCCCGCGCCGGTCGCCTTGCCCAACGCATCCGCCACACCTGTGTAACTTTTGCCGCCCATAGATCATCCGAACACGAAACACATTCGGTCGTGAACGGAGGATTGCGCGTATGGCTACGGAGAATGGCGAACTGACCTGGCACAAGGTCGCGGATGTGGACGAAGTAACGAGCGGGCGCGCCAAGACGGTGACGGCCGGGACGGTCAGCATGGCGCTGGTCCATTTCGACAATCAATACGCCGCCATGGACAACAGGTGCCCGCATCAGGGCGGGCCGCTTGGTGAGGGATCGATCGAAAGAGGGGTTGACGACAAGTGCTGGCTGAGATGCCCGTGGCACGGCTGGGACTTCGATCCGCTTACCGGCAAGCCGCCTGGCGGACATGAGGATTCCGGTCAGGACATGTTTCCCGTCGAAGTGCGCGAGGATGGCATCTATGTGGGACTTGAAGCGGCGCCGGAACGCGAACGCACCGTGACCGATGTCATGGCGGAAACCATGGTCAACTGGGGTGTCAAGCGCGTGTTCGGCATGGTCGGCCATTCAAATCTGGGTCTGGCGGATGCACTGCGGGTTCAGGAAGCCGCCGGCAGCCTCTCCTATGTGGGCATCCGCCACGAGGGAGCCGCGGCCTTTGCGTGCTCCGGATATGCCAAGCTCACGGGGCGTCCCGCAGCATGTCTGGCGATTGCCGGGCCCGGCGCGACAAATCTCCTGACCGGCCTTTGGGACGCCAAGGTGGACCGGGCGCCGGTGCTCGCGCTCACCGGCCAGGTGGATGTTCAGGTGTTCGGCCCAGGCGCCTTTCAGGAGGTCGACCTGGCTTCGGCATTCGCGGCGGTCAGCCGCTTCAGCCAGACGGCGTTGCACAGCTCAAATCATGCCGAGCTCATGTCCCTGGCGCTCAAGAATGCCATCGTCGAGCGCGACGTGGCGCATCTGATCTTTCCCGACGATGTCCAGACACTGCCGGCAAATGGCGCCAGGGCCGGATCACCGCAGGGCCGCATGGGACGCACCGGAATCGCGCCCGAAAACGCTTCACTCGACGATGCCTGCGGGCGTATTGCCACGGCCAAGCGGCCACTCATCGTGGTTGGGTACGGCGCGCGAGACGCCATGGATGAAGTGATCGCCCTGGCCGAAGACCTGGGAGCGCCCGTGGTCACAACGTTCAAGGCGAAGGGACAGATCTCCGACGCGCATCGGCTTGCGGCGGGTGTGCTGGGACGGTCCGGCACACCGATCGCAAGCTGGTTCATGAATGAATGCGACCTGATGATCGCTTTCGGCACGTCGTTCTCCAAGCACACGGGGATCGAACCCGGCAAGCAGATCATCCAGGTCGATTTCGAGCAGATGGCATTGGGCAAGTTTCACCCCGTCGATGTTCCCGTCTGGGGGGAGATCGGGGTGACCGCACGTGCGATGAAGGAGCGCCTGCACGGAGCTCCCGGCGCGCCGGATCAAAGCCAAGAGCTTGCGGGCCGCTGGGCTGCCTGGCGCGAGGACAAGGCGCGCCGGGCCGGGGAGAACGCGGGTCATGGGCTGAGCTCCGCGTCGGTTTTCGAGGCGCTCACCGCACACGCGCCCGATGATGCGATCATTGCAGTCGATGTGGGCAACAACACCTATTCTTTCGGACGCTACTTCGAATGCTCCGGCCAGCGGGTTCTGATGTCCGGCTATCTCGGGTCCATCGGATTTTCTTTCCCCGCCGCCATGGGGGCCTGGTGCGCCACCCAGGACTTCGAGGAATACCGGGGCCGCAAGGTCATCTCGGTCAGCGGGGATGGTGGCTTTGGCCAGTATCTCGCCGAGTTCACCACCGCGGTGAAATACAACATGAACATCACCCATATCCTGCTCAACAACAGCCAGCTGGGGAAGATATCCAAGGAGCAACGGGGAGGGGAATGGCCGGTCTGGCAGACCGACCTCCACAACCCAAGTTTCTCAGCCTATGCCCGTCTGTGCGGCGGCAAGGG
>JAJFHL010000127.1 GCA_021775615.1 Hyphomicrobiales bacterium | reverse complement strand
GGACGCGCGCGAGCGCATCTCCCGCACACTGGATCTCGTGAACCTCTCCGGCTTTGAGAAGAAATATCCCTGGCAGCTTTCAGGCGGCATGCAGCAGCGTGCATCGATCGCCCGGGCGCTCGCCTTCGACGCGGACCTGCTTCTCATGGACGAGCCGTTCGGCGCACTGGATGAGATCGTGCGGGATCATCTCAACGAGCAACTGCTGAAACTATGGGAGGCGACAAACAAGACGATCTGTTTCGTCACCCATTCCATCCCGGAAGCGGTCTATCTCTCCACCAAGATCGTCGTCATGTCGCCGCGCCCGGGACGGGTGACCGATCTGATCACATCAACGCTTCCCAACGATCGGCCACTGGACGTGCGCGAGACCCCGGAGTTCCTGGAGATCGCCCACCGCGTGCGCGAGGGGTTGCGGAGCGGACATTCCTACGATGATTGATGTCCGAAAAATCGCACCAGTTCTGACGGTGCTGACGGCGCTCATCGCGATCTGGTACGCGGGCGCCGTCTGGATGAATGCGCCCTTTGAGCGGGATCAGGCCGAGCGCGCCGGCACGACAATTACCTTCTCCGAGATCCTTTCGAACACGATGGCCCAGAACCGGCCCGTCCTACCGGCCCCGCATCAGGTCATCCAGGAGATCTACAAAACCACGGTTCAGAAGAAGATCACGTCGAAACGCTCTTTGATCTATCATTCCTGGATCACCCTTTCCGCCACACTCCTAGGCTTTATCATCGGAACGGCGCTCGGCATCGCGCTCGCGGTCGGGATCGTGCACAACCGCGCGATGGACAAGTCCGTGATGCCATGGGTCATCACCTCCCAGACGATCCCCATTCTGGCGATCGCGCCGATGATCATCGTGGTGCTGAACGCAATCGGCCTGTCGGGGCTGCTGCCCAAGGCGCTGATCTCCACGTACCTCTCTTTCTTTCCGGTGGTCGTCGGCATGGTCAAGGGGTTGCGCGCGCCCGACGCTGCGCAGCTCGATCTGATGTACACCTATAACGCCACATCGGCGCAGACCTTCTGGAAGCTGCGCTGGCCCTCTTCCATGCCCTACCTCTTCACCTCGCTCAAGGTGGCCGTCGCCATATCGCTTGTCGGCGCCATCGTCGGCGAGCTTCCGACCGGCGCAGTTGCGGGGCTCGGCGCCCGGCTTCTGGCCGGATCCTACTATGGTCAGACGATTCAGATCTGGTCCGCGCTGTTCATGGCGGCGACGCTTGCGGCGATCCTCGTCATGCTGGTCGGACTTGCGCATTCCTACGTGCTGCGGCGCATGGGCGAGAAACCGGGAGCGTCCGCGGTATGACGTTGGTGATCGGCGCACTGGTGTTCTGGGTGGCCATGTGGTGGCTGAACCAACGGCTCGTTGCGATTGACGCCGGGACGAATGCCGCCCTCGCCCGCGGCATCAATCTCGCCGTGCCGAGCATTTTCGGCGTCACGCTCCTGGTCCTCTGGGAAGGAGTGACGCGCGGGCTCGAAGTGCCGACGGTTCTGCTGCCGCCGCCGTCAATGATCTGGGAGCGTATCGTCAACTCCCTGCCGATCCTCTGGGCGGACTTCCAGCAGACCTTTCTCAAAGCCGTCCTGGCCGGCTACGTCCTGGGCTGCGGGTCCGGTTTCCTTGTGGCCCTGGCCGTCGACCGGTCTGCTTTCCTGCGGCGCGGGCTCCTGCCCCTCGGCAACTTCGTTTCCGCGCTGCCGATCATCGGTGTTGCCCCGATCATGGTCATGTGGTTCGGCTTCGACTGGCAGTCGAAAGCCGCCGTCGTCGTGATCATGACGTTCTTTCCGATGCTGGCGAACACGGTCCAGGGGCTCGCGGCGGCGGATCAGATGGAGTGCGATCTCATGCGCACCTATGCGAGCACCTGGTGGCAGACACTGACAAAGCTGCGCCTGCCCACCGCGGCGCCGTTCATCTTCAATGCATTGAAAATCAACTCTACGCTGGCGCTGATCGGCGCCATCGTGGCGGAATTCTTCGGCACCCCCATTGTCGGCATGGGCTTTCGTATCTCGACCGAGGTCGGGCGCATGAATGTCGACATGGTGTGGGCCGAGATTGCAGTGGCCGCCCTGGCGGGCTCTGCGTTTTATGGTGCCGTGGCGCTGATTGAACGTGCCGTCACTTTTTGGCATCCTTCCATACGTTCTGGCCGGATCTAACGGGGAGAAAGATAATGAAGAGAATAGCAACGCTGCTGGCGGCAGGCGCCATGGCACTCACGACCGCCCAGGCCTGGGCCGCAGACACGGTGACACTCCAGTTGAAATGGGTCACGCAAGCCCAGTTCGCGGGTTACTACGTCGCCAAGGACAAGGGTTTCTACGAAGAAGAGAACCTTTCAGTTGAGATCAAGCCAGGTGGCCCGGACATAGCGCCGGCTCAGGTGCTGGCCGGTGGCGGAGCCGACGTGGTGCTGGACTGGATGCCGTCGGCACTCGCGACCAGGGAAAAGGGTGTGGCGCTGGTCAACATCGCCCAGCCGTTCAAGTCCTCGGGCATGATGCTGACCTGCCGCACGGATTCCGGCATTAAGACGCCGGCTGACTTCAAAGGCAAGACGCTTGGCGTCTGGTTCTTCGGCAACGAGTATCCGTTCCTGTCATGGATGAGCAAGCTCGGCATCAAGACCGACGGCTCCGCCGATGGCGTCAAAGTGCTCAAGCAGGGTTTCAATGTCGACCCGATCCTGCAGAAGCAGGCCGACTGCGTCTCCACCATGACCTACAACGAATACTGGCAGATCATAGATGCCGGCCTGTCTCCGGACGATCTGGTTGTCTTCAAATATGAGGACCAGGGCGTAGCGACGCTGGAAGACGGCATTTACGTGCTGGAAGACAAGCTCAAGGATGCCGACTTCGTGGACAGGATGGTCCGCTTCGTACGTGCATCGATGAAAGGTTGGAAATATGCCGAAGCCAACCCGGACGAAGCCGCCGACATCGTGCTGGAAAACGATGCCTCCGGCGCCCAGACCGAAAAGCATCAAAAACGCATGATGGGCGAGATCATCAAGCTCACGGCCGGCTCCAACGGCGCGCTTGACGAGGCTGACTACCAGCGCACGGTGAAAACCCTGTTGTCCGCGGGCTCCGATCCGGTGATCACCAAAGAGCCGGTGGGTGCCTGGACATCCATGATCACGGACAAGGCTTTGCAGTAGGCCGCGGAAAACTGTTTTTCGTTCAAGCAATCGGCAGGCGGTGCAAACCGCCTGTCGTACACTTCAGGCGGAGAGCCTGATCTATCGAACCATCTCCCGCCCAGAGGGTAGCTGCTAACTGCTGCATGGAGGGGAATAGGCCACTGGTAAGCGGGCTCAATCGCATCGCTTCCTGGTTTCCTCGGCCATGCCAGTCGCTCAGGAGTGGTCATTTCCTCTCACGAACTGGCCTGGTCGGTACCTGCGTACGCGGGTGCGTGCCGGCAAAATTGGCCAGTAAGCCCAAACTACCGAGACAGGCGGCCAGCCAAAGCGGTATCTCATAGCTGCCGCTGAGATCATGCAGCCACCCCGATGCCGCAGGCGCGAGAAAACCGGCCATTCCGTAGCCGATATTAAGGCGTCCAAACAGGATACCCGCTTTGTCCGCGCCATAGCGGACCGTCAGCACCACGACGAAAACGGGTACCGTCGATCCAAATCCCAGCCCTATGACCAGAAATGAGAGAAGCTTCGCAGAAGCAGGCACCGGTGCACTTATTGCCAGCACCGATAGCATTGATGGCAGCAAGAACGCTGAAACGACGATCCGCTCAGGTACCCGTGCTGCAACGGCACCGCCCAACACAGCACCCAGGATGTACCCGAAATTCAGCACGAAGGGTGTCAGTGAGGAAAGGGCTGGGACAACGTTCTGTTCGGACAGAATTGCGACACCATGGCTCACGCCCATGAGGCCGAGATAGCACAAAGCAAAGAAGCCGCCAGCCAAAAGCAGGAATTGAACCGGCCGAACATCGATAGGACCAGCCGACTGATGGTCCGCTTCAATGCTGAGCACTCCGGATCTGCGTAGGAGCAGTGCGAGGATCACCGCACAGAGACAAAACGCGATGCCAATTGCGCCGAAAAATCCGAGGACATTGCGCGGTGCGCCCAACACCGCGCCCGCCGCCGAAACAATCATGCCGCTTGCTGCAAAAGCAGCAACCGTCAGACCCAGCGCCCATCCCCGGATTGGCGGCGGCGCTCCGCGCGCCAGGGCTAAGGCCAGGCCGTAACCAATCCCTGCCGCGAACCCGTAAACCACACCGTAGCCAAACAGGAGCCCAAAGTAGCTTGGGACGAACCAAAAGAGGAGGTGGCCCGCGCCGGCCATGAGCATGACACCAAAGGACAGCACGGGCAATCGCACCCGTCGCACAATGCCGTCGTGAACGAACACACCGGCCGTAAAGCAGGCAAGCCCGAGAGCTGGAACGAAGCTCAACGTCCCTCGAGAGACGCTCAAGAACTCCTCCAGGGGTGCAATAACCAGGCTCCAGCCGTACAACACGCCGATCATTACGTTGACCGCAACCGCTGAGATGAGGTGAAGGATGTTCACTCCTCCACCATCGTCGGTCGACGAACGCATCACTGGCTTCGGTTCTCTCGCAGCGCCCTTGTGTTTGCACTCGTTGGCGGGCCCGTCTTTCATCAGGCCGATTCCGCCGCTACACGAAGCAATAGATGTCTCGCGGGTTATCCACAATCAGTGTCGAAACATCCCGCTCCGACAGGCCTCGCTTGCGCAGGCGCGGCACCACATTTGTGATCAGATGATCGTATCCGAGGCCGCCGTAAGCATGCAGTCTGTGTTTGGTCGCGACGTCATGCGAAAGCAGCACCTGTCTCTCATAACCATTTTCGAAGTGCCACAGGATAACGTCCATACGTTGTGCGTCAGACGGCATGTCGACTTCAGTATTGGGTGGATAATGTGAGCTCTCATTACCGAACAGGTCGTACTCCAGATAGCACCCGGTATCGGCCAGTTCTTGCAGCCAGACACGATCAAGACTTGTGCGATCGATGTGGCAAGTGATGGTTCGGGACAGGTCACCTGAGGCTTGATCGACGACTTCCAGAATTTCCGTTGGAGACTTAGGGTCGCGCCCCGGGTGCACCATCAGCGCCGCCCCGGTTTCCCTTTGTGCATGGACGCCAGCCCGCAAGCTCTTTTTCTCATTGTCCCACCAAGGATATGTGCATCCGATTTCGCCAATCAGCCCCGCCCGTATCAGTGTATCGCCGACGCCGTCATTGATGTCAGATATAATCTCCTCGGCAATGGACTCCTCGCTGCGGTCCGCCATATCTTCCGGGTGCGTAGAGCCGATATAGTGTCCCGCACCCATAATGACATTCATGCTGGTCAGGCGCGCGATCCGGGCAAGAGCATTGGGGTCGCGGCCAAGGCCAATGTTGGTCGGGTCGACTATGGTGCGGCCACCGGCGGCAACGAAACGACGAAGCTCTGAGACGGCGATTTCTTCGTCCTTCAATTCGACGTTGTCCCTGTTTGATGTCCAGTTGTATCCGACCCATCCCCGGTTCTGGAGGCTGATCTTTTGATGCGCCAAACCCTTTTGGCTGATCTCCTCCGGTTCGACATACATAAATGTCCCGTCGATCAGGACATGATCATGCGCCAGTGTGACGCCGAGATCATTTGCATCAACCAGACCCAGAACAGTTTGTGCCTTGCCAACTTTGTCTTCTTTTGTCATTTCACGATCCGTGTTCTGCCATCAGATCAGAGAAAGGGGAGCGGTGTGGCAGCAGTCGCTCCCCTCGCTTCAGGGCAGATCACCAGCCGGCGCGGCGCAAGATTTCGCCCGCCGGTAGAGCGATCGGCATCAGGGATTTATTCAATTCCAGCAAGCCAACTGTTGACCTTTTCTGCATTGCTTTTGATCCATGCCGCCGCCAACTCCTCGGGGTCGCGCTTGTCGACTTCCTTCTGCAGGATCCATTGGCTGACGGTGTCGGTATCAAGGGAAACCTGCTTCATGAAACGCGCCACATCCGGTGCTTTCTTTTCGAGTGCTGAGGAATAGGTGACGTAGATCGATGCGTCCGGGAAGGCGCATTTGACCGTGCTCTTCTGCAACCAGTCCGGATCGTCCGCCGGCTGGTACATATCCCAGCAGCCCTTGCTGTTGTAATTGGGGCTGTCCTTTTGACTTGGCATCGCATAGCCGTCAAAGGCAGGTTCTTTGAGCTGGCGGAGGTCATACTTTGCGAACAGCCACTCCGGCGTCCAATAGAAGAACAGAACGGGCTTTTTGCGCGCGTAATCAGCTTGCAACTTTGCCTTGAACGCTGCCTCAGAAACGACGAACGGCTCAATGCCCTTTTCAAAGTCGTAGCTTTTCGCCTTGACGAGACCGATGTTCGTCGAGCCCCAGCCTGCGGGCCCAGGCCACCACTCTCCTCGCCCGTCGCCGTCATTATCAAAAAGCGCGGCGACCTCTGGCTTGGACAGATCGCTTACGCTGGTGACGCCGTGCTTGTCCTGAACATATCCGGGAACAAAGATGCCCTGGATTCCGGTATAGGGAAACGATCCGGCGCGGACACACTCTTGCGAACCGGCGCCGATGTACTTGTTCCATTTTTCCTGATGGTTCGGCATCCAGAAGTCCACCTGGACGTCGATACTGCCGTCACCTTTGCACATTGCCGCCATTCCAGCAGCGATGTCGACGGAAACAAGCTCCACCTCGTGCCCGAGGCGGGACTCGATAACGGTTTCGACAACGGCCTGGGTCACCACAGCGCCCGGCCAGGTGAACCCGGACATTCTGATCGTATCCGCAGCAGCAGCGGATGTCAGCAGCCCCAGCGCTAGCGCGCCGGATACCAAATTTGCGCTTAATGCCTTCATTTCCTTTTCCTCCACCTTTCTTGTTGCGTGGTTCATTCCTTGCTCTCAGCACCACGCGTACTGAACGTCCCCCGTCGAGCCCGAGAGCTCTGGATGATGCGGTCCACGACCATGGCGCAGACGACGATTGCCAGGCCGGAAAGCAGCCCCTTGCCGGCATCCACCTGTTGAAGTGCGAACAGCACGTCGAAGCCCAGTCCGCCGGCACCAATGAGAGCGGCAATCACAACCATCGACAGACTCATCATCACGGTCTGATTCACGCCCGCCATGAGCGAAGGAAGCGCAAGTGGAATCTCCACCTTGAACAGCAGCTGCGCTGGAGTGGCTCCAAAAGCGAGTGCGGATTCCTTGGTGCCCGACGGCACCTGGCTTATCCCCAATGTCGTTAGCCGGATCATTGGCGGCATTGCGAAAACCACGGTGGCCAGAACAGCCGGCGTCCTGCCAACGGAAAAAAACGCGATTGCGGGTATGAGGTAGACGAAGCTGGGCATCGTTTGCATAAGGTCGAGGATGGGCAGAAGTATTGAATTCACTCTTTTGCTCTTCGCCGCCCAGATGCCGATCGGCAGCCCGATGATCAAGCAAATCACAACCGAGCCCGCGACCAGAGACAGCGTGTCCATCGCTTTGGACCAGAACCCGAACAGGCCGAGGTAGAGGATTGCAGCGGCGGTGAACAAGGCGGTCTTGATTCCCCCGGCCCGCCACGCTGCAAGAAGCATTATGGTTGCCATCACCGGCCACGGTGTTTCCACAAAGACCGTCTTCAACGCTCTCAACAGAGTGCGGACAACGACAGTGACGGCGTCAAAGAAGCTGCCAAACTGGATCGTCAACGTGCGAACTACAATATCGATCGCGCGCGCACTTTCGTGGGCGATCTTGCGGTCGGTAGGAAACTCCTTGATGAACTTGGCGACATCGGGAGTGGCAAATCGGTAAACCAGAATCGAAGTCAGTATGGTGACGAGTATGAAGGCACCCACGCCCAAAGACAGCGACAGTCCTGTTGGTGCCGACCGCTGGGAGCGCCATTTGGACAGAGACCGAAAATAGAAGACGTTGGCGGCGCATCCCCAGACAATGCGCGCGACAGCGAACAAGAGCCCACCGACCCAAACGAACTCATCACCCAATTCGGATTGCGGATGCCAAGCGGCACGGGTGACGAGGACAATCAGCAACGCATCAACAACCGCAATACTCCAGCACAATCCCCAAAGTCTCCTGCTAGCGGCCCAAGCAGGTCCAAGCAGTGCGCAGCTCAAATTAAACGTGATGCCGGCAATCCAGCCTTTGGTAGTGCGTCTGCGGGCCTGGGTGTAGTACGCGACCGATGACACACAGAACTCAGCGATAGCCTCCTCCGGCACCACAGAATTCGCATCAACCGTTTCTGACCACTGGCTGCCGACGTCCGCACTCCGCAACTTAGACATGGGGCTCCGATCCGCCTGTCGGCGTTCCTCTAATGCCCCGCAACAGGGCTTCGATCGTGACGAGGCCCACCCGCTTGCCGGCATCGACAACCCAGACGGGCGAGCGTCCTTTGATCATGATGTCGATGAGTTGAGCTAGATCGGCTTCCGCAGGGGCTTCCGGATGGTCTTCCGCCGTTCCGCCGGACGCAGACGTGCAGGCCTCGACAGGCTCCATCACGCTGCGTGCCTTGACAGCCTCGAGGCGGGAAATGCCACGGACAAAGTCCTCTACATACCTGTCCGCCGGACGCGTGAGGATTTCCTCAGGCGTTCCAACCTGAACGATAGAACCGTCTTTCATGATTGCGATTCTCGCCCCCAGCCGAATGGCTTCGTCGAGATCATGTGTGATGAAGATCGTGGTTTTGTTCAGAACCTTGGAGAGCTCCAGAAACTGTGCCTGCAGCTCCCGCCGAATCAGTGGATCCAAGGCGCTGAAAGGCTCGTCCATAAGCAGGATGTCGGGGTTCGCCGCTATCGCTCTGGCGATGCCAACACGTTGCTGCATTCCCCCGGAGAGTTCGTCCGGCATGAGGTCGCCCCAACCGGTCAGATGGACCATTTGCAGGGCCTCTTCCGCAACGCCGTTTCGCGATTCTTGTTCCACGCCGCGCAATTCGAGCGGGAATGAGACATTGTCGCGAACATTGCGATGCGGCAGGAGACCCCGGTCCTGGAATACCATTCCAATCTTTGCCGCGCGCAGCTGACGCAGTTCCTTGGGCTTGAGTTCGCTGATGTCGCGCCCGTCGATGAAGACCTGTCCGCTGGTAGGCTCGATTAGCCGGTTTATGTGGCGCACCACTGTTGATTTGCCCGAACCCGACAGCCCCATGACGCAGAAGATTTCGCCATGGACGACGTCGAAGCTGACATCCGCGACAGCGGGGATGCAGCCAAAACGCTCCCTGATCTCTTCCCTGCCGACGGTCTCGGATTTGATTGCCATCATCGCCTCGGCGCTGCGGGTGCCGAAGACTTTCCACAAACCTCTGCATTCGATCTTAGGGACCATGATTTTTCATCTCCCCAAGTTCGCTGGCTGTGTAGAGCGGATCGCGCGCTCACAATCGGTCTTTGGCCGCGCTTCCATCGATTGAACGGACGCGTCTTCGACTACGGCGGCGCTGGCGGACTCTCGGATAGGCATTTTTTCACTCCGCCGGCTACGAGAGGTCCGCGATCGCGCTTATCTCAACCAAGAGGTCCTCGAAGGCGAAGTCCACTCCTCCAACGACGGTGGCGCTGGGACCGGGTTCGTCGAAAGCTTCGGCGCGGGCGTCGATCGCAGCCTGCCGGTAACGGATATCACTGAGGAATATATTGAGTGAAACGACGTCATCCATGCTTCCGCCGGCAGCGGTGACGAAAGCTTCGATGTTACAAAATGCCTGCCGGCACTGCTCAAGCGGGTCGCCCGGGCCGACGAGTTCGCCGTTGTGGTATGCGATCTGTCCGGAGATAAACAACAGGTTCCCGGACTTGATGCACTGGGATCCCACTCTCGCATCGGCTGGCTCGGCAACCGAAGGTATCGAAATATTTTTTCTGGCCACCGAAGCTACTCCGCTGCGCTTTGCCCGACCGATTCCTGGCCGGACAGTGGATCTTCGGATGGCGACCCAATGACGTGGTCGAGGACGTAGGCAGCAAACTCGTGCACCGTTTTTTCTTCCGATGGACTGAAACGCCCGGGCCTTGCCAGTCGCCCAACGATGCCGCGTTGAACAAGTTCGCAGATCCCCTTGTCTTCCTCGATGAATAGCTCCATGGGCGGATAGTATTTGTCCTCCGCTTCCTTCTCGAAGTCCTCACGGTCGATTGTCGATTGGGGAAAGCAGCACCACGTAACTATTCGCGTCCATTCCGGGCCTTCCGGAAAATACTGGTGGAATGTGATGCGATCCGGCGGCAGATTGAGAAGCAGATGGGGATAGAAGATCAGGAAGTGCGTGCACTCCTGATCATCATCTGAAAGGCCGTCTATGAAAGGCAGCGTTTTGTTGCGCGGAACATAGAGCCCGTTCTCGTTGTCGCTTGTGTTGACCTCATAGACACCGGGCACACCTTCCGACGAGAACTTTTCGACCTTCGCTCCCGGATAATAGGCGTTCAACGTGCCGCGATGTACGGTCCGCACGTGATAGCCTTCCCGGGAGTTTTCGACCCAGATCTTCCAGTTGGCATTGAACCTGTTCTCCCATTTCTTTGTGACCTTCATGTCTTCCATTCGATATTGCCGGAAGCGGTCAGGGAGACCTCCAAGCGAGTCGAGAAGAGGTTTTGCAGCTGGATCGAAATTGATGAACACGAAGCCGGCCCACGTCTCAGCTCGCACGGTCGGCAAGTTGTGCTGTGATTTGTCGAAGCCCTTCGCATCGGCCATTGAGGGCGCTGCGAGCAGTTCACCAGTCAGGGAGTAGGTCCAGGCATGATAGGGACACACCAATTTTTTACAGTTCCCCTTGCCCTGCACCAGCTCTGAGCCCCGATGCCGACAAGCCGCGGACACGGCGCGGACCACGCCTTCTCTATCACGCAAAATAATGAGGGGTTCACCGATGACGTCGAGGCGCACATAATCGCCGGGATTTGGAATCTCTTCCTCGCGGGTCGCAACGAGCCAAGTCTTCAAAAAAATCGTTTCTATTTCACGTTCGTACCACTCTGGCGACGTGTAGACGTTGAGCGGCAGAGGATGTGCTTCATCGATGGGCGCCAGGGTTTTGGTGTAGTTTTGCGGTGAAAAGATTGAGTCGTTCGTCTTAGCCACGCCAGGATCCTCCATTCCAGTACAACCAAGCTCTCCAAGATGCCGGGCAGATCGGCTGCCACACACGGGACACGGCAGGGCGGAGCCGCTTTGCCGGCACAAGTGTGACGCACGTCCGCGCCACTTCTTTGTGACGAGGCCTAAGTCCCCATAGGCAATTTCATTGCTGGCTGGCCGTTGACATATGGCCAGATCGGTGGTCGCCTACCTCTTCACCATCAGAGCATCTCGTTCCGCTTGTTATTGCGATGCAGTCGCATTCTGAAGAGATGCCGCTTGACTGCAACCATATAGATTCTACAGACTGTATCGAAAAATTCGATAGATGAAGATGGAACATGCGCCATTTTGGCCTGCACTTGAACGCGTTGCGTGCCTTCGAGGCGGCGGCCCGTCTGTCGAGCTTCAGCCGGGCAGCGGAAGAACTGAACGTAAGCCAATCCACGATCAGTCATCACATCAAAGGCCTTGAGAAGACGCTTGGGATACGATTGTTTGTCAGGCGGAATCGGCGGGTCGTGCTGACCAGTGCGGGCGAGGTTTTGTATCCTGTTCTGGAGTGTTCCTTCAACAAAATCTCCCTGACCCTGTCAACACTGAAGGAAAGCAGAGAAAAAGAACCTCTGAAGGTGACCGTTACCCCATCGTTCGCCAACAAGTGGCTGATGCCACGTCTACCGCGCTTCCGGGAGGCTCATCCCGGTATAGAGGTGCAGCTGCAGCCGTCACTTTCGTTGTCGGAGTTTGACGTCGTCGGCCACGACGTCGGCGTGCGTACGGGATGGGGCAAGTGGCCTGGACTCAAGGCTGAGTTCTTTATGCCCGTACACATGACGCCGCTTTGCAGCCCCGGCTTGCTTGATGGGCGTGAACACCCTGCGAAACCCGCTGACCTAGCCGACTTCACGCTTATTCATGCGGATGTGAGCAAGGAGACGGGCATCGAGTCCGAATGGCGTGAATGGCTGATGGCTGTTGGCGCGGAAGACATCAACGTCCGGCGCGGGCTATCGTTTCAAGATCCCGGCCTTGCCCTGCGGGCGGCAATCGACGGCCTCGGAATCGTCATGGGGTACCTGGAACTGGCCGAGATTGACATGGCCGAAGGGCGGTTGCTGAGGCTGTTTGATGAGAGCGTCCAGCATCCCTGGTCCTACTACATTGTTGTTCCGGAGGGTCGTACGGAAGAGGAACAAACCATTGCCTTCTGCGAATGGCTGAGATCGCAGGTGAAGCAACAATCAAACCTCGAGGCCGACAAGCCAGATGGAGTGACGGAGTAGAGTTGTGCAAAGCCGACGTACCTGCAAGAGGCTGTTTTGTCTGCTCGCTCAGAACGATGTCACATTCTGGCAGCAGGCCGTCGTTGCTCTCCAACCGGATCGACTGACCGCTTCGGGTCCTTTGTTCTCGAATTGAGTCCTAATGTGGGAATTCCGTTCCACTTCCAGCACCTGGCGGAGGGACGCGCCGGGTGCTGATGCTGATCGTTTCCGGGTCCGCCGGAAGCTGCAGAGCACCGACGTAACCACGTCTCAGCTTGGCGCAAAGCTTGTTGAACCGGCAAACCCTCGCAATTCGTCCACGAATTCGCCTTTCGGCTGTTTCACGCTTGACCAGTAGGCTCTTTGGGACACCCTACGGCCGCTGTCGATTCATGCGACATTGCGGTCCCGTCCCCATCATCGGGATGGACCACAACCTGACGGGCTCGCGAGAACGAACAGATGCAGCGTCTGCACTTTCATTGTTCCCTCGATCCGGTTTAGTGTCCGTTTTCGCGATCCCGCGAGAGGATATTTTTCATGAGCCGGCTCGTAGCCGACCAGATCTATTGGGGTGGAAAGATCGCCACCATGGACCGCGACGACCGCTTCGCCTCCGCGGTTGCGGCTCGCGACGGCCGGATCGTGGCACTTGGCGAAGACGACGACATTCGCGCGCTGGCGGGAGACGGGACCTCGGTCCACGCGCTTGACGGACGCACCGCAATTCCGGGCATTATCGACAGCCATTGCCATCCGGACATGCACGCCGCTAGGCTCGGCACCTGGGAGGTCGTCAGTCCTGACCGGATCGGATCGCGTGCCGCCCTGCTCGACCATATCGCGGACGCGGCCAAGGCGCGGGGGCACGACGACTGGATCGCCTGCTACCGTTTCGACGATGTCAAGTCCGGCGGGTATCCGACCCTTGACGAGATGGACAGGGCGGCAGACGGCCGGCCGTTGTTCATCCAGCGCACCGACGGTCATCTCGGCCTTGCCAACCGACGCGCATTCACCGAAGTCGGCCTCGGAGCCGATCCGTCCGATCCCCCGTTCGGCAGCTTCGACCGGCATTCCGATACCGGCGAGCTGACCGGTCTGGCGCGCGAGACCGCGGCGCATATCTTCCTGACGCACATCCATGCAGGCGACACCGCGGAGATGGTGGCCGCCGGCCTGGAACAGGTGTTTGACGAGTGGCTCGGCTACGGCATCACCAGCGTCTACAATTCGCTTTGCGGACGGCTTTCGATCGAGGCCTATCAGAAGATGCGGCAATCGGAGCGCCTCAGGATGCGGGTCGGCATCATCGTCTCGGGTCGCGAGGACGGCCTGATCGAGGCCTTCATCCAGTCCGGCGTCCGCTCCGGCTTCGGAGATGACATGATACGGGTGATCGGTGTCGAGTGGTGTCCGGACTGCTCGACGTCGGGCCGCACAGCGGCTTACTATGACCCTTACGTCGGCACCCCGGTCGAGGGCGAGCCGGTGCCGAATACCGGCGTGCTTCTTTACGACGCCGAAGACCTGACGGCGCGCGCCATAGCCGCACATCAAGCCGGCCTGCAGGTCATGATCGAGGGTGTCGGCGACCGTGGCATCGACTTCGCGCTTGATGCCATCGAAGCATGTCTCGAGGCCCACCCGGCGGACGATCATCGCATGCGCGTGGAACACTGCTGTTACGTCACGCCGCAAATCCTCGACCGGCTGAAACGGGTCGGCGCTGTCGACAGTTCAGCGACCGGCTTCATGTATGACCTGGGAGGCGCCTACCGGGCCAATCGCGGGGCCGACGCCATGCGCTGGATGTGGCCGCACCGCAGCCTGATCGACGCCGGCGTGCCGGCACCGGGTCATTCGGATGCGATGGTTTGCCAGGCCAATCCGTTCCTGGCCATATGGTCCATGGTCAACCGCCAGTCCGACACCGGCTGCGATCTTGACAAATCCCAGGCGGTGTCGCGCGAAGAGGCGCTGCACGCATACACAACGCTCGGCGCATGGTCCGGCCGCGAGGAAGCCGTCAAGGGATCGCTTGAGATCGGCAAGCTGGCCGACATTGCCGTGCTCGACCGCGATTTCTTCTCTATACCGGCCGAGGACATCCGCGACATCCAGGTGGACATGACGGTGCTCGGCGGGCAGATCGTTTTTCAGAGGTGAAGCAAACGACGGCCAAGGGGTCTTGTCTCGAAAGTGCGGCTGCCTGAATTGGCCGCGCAACCAGTCGGAGGGAAATGAAAAATGGCATTGTCGCCGAATGAAGTTCCGATCATGTTTGGCGACGTTCCGCCGTTCATGGGGGTGGATCATGTTCCCGACCTAAGCGGCGTCTCGGCGGATGCCGTCGTCATCGGCATGCCCTATGACGGTATCGCCACGTTCCGTGGCGGCGCGACGCGCCGGGCTCCGCAGGAGATCCGAAAATACTCACTGTTGTTCTCGAGCTACAATTTCGATTGGGACATGCATGCGCTCGACCATGTTCGGGTGTTCGACTGCGGCGATGTCGACGTGGTCCCCGGCGACACACCGGAAAGCTACCGCCGGCTCGAGGCGAAAATTGCCGAGATCCAGAACTGCGGCGCCGTTCCGCTCATGTTCGGCGGCGACCATGGCGTGACCTATCCGGCCGTCAAGGCGGTTGCCGGAAAAACCGGTGGCCCTCTCGGGTTTCTCCTGTTCGACACCCATCTCGACCTGAGCGAAAGCTTCAACAACGACCGGCTCACGCGTGCCTCGCCGGTGCTTCGCATCCTTGAGCTTGAGGAGGTCGACCCGTCGCGCGTCGCTATCATCGGGCCGAAAGGCCCACGCAATCTCCCCGAATGGACGCCACTCTACAAAGAACTGGGATTGAAGGTCTATCCCGACCGGGAGGTACAGGTGCGCGGTATCGAGGAGGTGACCCGCGAAGCCCTGAAGATCGTTTCGCCGGACGGAAAACCGCCCTACATCAGTGTCGATATCGATGTCATGGACCCGGCTTACGCGCCTGGAACCAACAGCCTCGAGCCCGGCGGCATGACGTCGCGCGAAATCATCAACGGCGTGCGGCTGGCGGCTGAAAACGGGTTCTGCGGGTTTGACGTGGTCGAGGTTTCACCGGACTTCGATGCCACGAGCGGCATCACCAGCACGCTGGCGGCCCGGATCATGGTCGAGGCCATTTGCTGCCTCGCGGCACCGCGCTGCGACAAGGTCGGCGCCTGGGACTACTGCGCATAGAGCGGGATCAGGAAAAGTGGGCACCGGTTTTCCGGCCGATTCCGCTCTAAAATATGTGAATCGATCACGTTTTATCGGCTTAGATAAGTCCACCAAAGCCGATCGTGATCTAGGAAACCTGAAGCAGAAGCTTGCCGCTGACCGTGCGCGATTCAAGCTTGCGGTGAAGGTCTTGCACCGCCTCGAACGGAAAGATCCCCGCGACCGGCATCTCCAGCGTGCCCGACATCAGATGGCTCATGACGTCGTCGACGCCCTTTTGCCACAGTCCGGGAACGCGCATGGCATGCAGGACCTCGAAACCCGCCAGAGACGTTGAGTTCTCGTAGAGCTTCGGCCGAATGTCGAAGTCGGGATAGCCCGCCGCCTCGCCGATATTGATGGCGTGCCCGTAGGTCTTGAGGAGATCGATGCTGCGCGGAAGGATATCGCCACCGAGAGAGTCGATAACGAGGTCGACGCCCGCACCATCGGTAAACTTCGTGACCGCTTCGACGAAATCCTCCGCGCTGCGGTCGATGACGAGATGCGCGCCGTAGGCACGCGCCTTGTCGCCCTTGCCGGCCCCGCTCACCGTACCGATCACGGTCGTCCTCTTCTCCATGGCAAGTTGCGTGACGGCCAGCCCCACCGCACCGCCGATGGCGTGGACCAGAACCGAGTCGCCGCGCTCAAGGCTGTAAGCGCTGTTCAACAGGTGATAGGCGGTCAGGGTCACCATCGGAAAGGCGGCGCCGGTTTCAAGAGATATCGTATCGGGAAGCGGGATGACGAAGTCAACGCCGACGACACATTTCTCGGCATAGCCGCCGAGCATTCCCGGCCCCGTGATGGCGCACACCCGTTGCCCGGGTTCGAGCCCGCCTACCCCCGCCCCAATGGAACTCACGGTGCCCGAGACCTCAAGCCCGATCACCGCGGGATAGGCGACGGGATCTGGATAGACCCCCTCGCGCTTTTGAATATCGCTCCAGTTCGCCGCTGCAAATGCAACGTCGATGACGACCTCGCGTGCAGCGGGCACCGGATCCGGCAGATCGACAAAGACGAGTTTGTCTACGCCGCCGCTAGCTGCGACTTCGATCGCACGCATGACCGCGCTCTCCCGGCTACAGGCGGATGAACGGCTGATGCGCGCAGCGGAACGACCCGCCGAGGCAGTAGACCGCGTCGTAGGGCATCCGGATGACCTCGAACTTGCGCGCCTCAAGTTCGCCGGCGACCCGGTCGTGGGGCTCGCCGGTGGGCATGATCACGGTCTGATCGTTGATCGTCAGATTGTTGCAGCCCATATGCACCTTGGTGACATCGAACGGCACGTCGATCAGGTCCCAGTCCTTCATGTAGTCGGGAACACCGTCGGGGAGGCATTCCAGCGAGACGACGGCAACGCCCTCGCGCGGGGTCAGCATGACGCAGTCGAGATGGGAGAAGCGGGCGTCGATGTTCACCATCTCGATATCGTAGTCGGGTCCCAGCATGTGCTGCAGCCAGCGCACGCCCTCGGCGTTCGAGCAGTTGCCCGAGTGGCCGACCAATATCTTGCTTCCCAGCACCAGAATGTCGCCGCCTTCCAGATAGCCCCAGCCGGGCTTGCCTTCGTTGTCGTCATCGGCGCCCGAATCCGGCTGCGCGTAATAGCGCGCGCCGCGATCCATGGTGGCGGCCAGGATGTGGCGGATGGCGAAGCGCTGGCGGCGGTGGAACATCGAGCGCGGCGCCAGTTCGATGACGTTGTTGCCGATGGTGACAAACGGGTCGCGCAGCCAGCCGGTCAGCACGCCATGGTTCTCACCGCGCGGGAACTTCATGTTCTGGTCGCTGATGCGGTCCGGCAGATGCACCTTGATGCCGCTGTTCTCAAGGAATTCGACCGTGCCTTTGATCTGCGACTGCCAGCGCGCGTAATACTCGGGGTCGGCGTCCTTGACGACCTTTTCCTGGTTGTCGAACCAGAACTGCCGAAAATCGCCGGAGGGGCGCACGTCGGCATCTTGCAGGAACTTCGGGAACACGAACTGATCGTAGCCGCCATAAACGCACTCCTTCAGTTCGCCCCACTCGCTGCGAACGAAAATGGGGTCGGTTTTCGATGCGGCCGCGCCCGTCGCGGCGGTGTCTTCTGGTTTGTCCAACATGTCGGTCTCCTCATCTGCAGGTCATGAGTGTTCGAATTCAGTGCGCCGCCTCACTTTGCCTCGCGCCGATAGTGGCGGCCGACCGCCGAGGGTGGCCGCGGCTTGCCGACCAGACCGACCAGGGCGAGGATCGAAATCAGGTAAGGCAGCATCAGGAAAAACTGGTGCGGCACTTCTTGATAGTTGAACTGAAGGCGCAGTTGAAGCGCGTCGAAAAAGCCGAACAACAGGCATGCGCACATTGCGCCGACCGGGTTCCAGCGTCCCAGGATGACTGCGGCAAGCGCAATGAAGCCCTTGCCCGCACTCATATGCTCAGAAAACAGAAAGACCTGTGCCAGCACCAGATAGCAGCCGCCCAGAGCCGCAAGCGCCCCGGCCGCGATGACGCAACCGTAGCGCAGTTTCGGCACCGACAGACCGGCGCTGTCAGCTGCCGCGGGGTTCTCGCCGACCGCGCGCACAGCCAGCCCCCAAGGTGTCAAGTAGAGGAAAAAATACACCAGACCGACACAGGCGAACATCAGATAGACCATGAGGTCCTGGCCGAACAGTACGGGCCCGATAATGGGGATCGACGAGAGGCCGGGAAAGTCGAACGCCTTAAAGCCCGGCAGCCGCAACGTGTTGGCCTGCGCGCCAAACACGATACGTGACAGGAACGCGGTTATTCCAAGCACGAATATATTGATCGCGATGCCGGTGACGATCTGGTTGACGCCGAATGTCACGCCGAGCACCGCCAGGATCGAGCCCGCCAGCATTCCGAACAGCATGCCGACAACCAGGCCGCTATAGGGATCGTTCATGAAAAAAGCGCCGACCGCAGCACCGAATGCGCCGGCGAGGATCTTGCCCTCGAGTGCAATGTTGAACACGCCGCTGCGCTCCGACAGCACGCCCGCGAGTGCGGCGAACACCAGTGGCACCGAGAGCCTGAGGCTTGTGGTCAGTATTTCGGTGATGGCTTGCGGGTTGAGCAGACTTTCCATGACCTCACTCCTTCCCGTCGCTTGTCTTGTCTTCCAGCGCCTGTTCCAGCTCACCCCGCCTGGCAATCGCCTTGCCGATCTCCGTTACCTTGTAGCGAAACGCGAGGGAGACGGCGACGAACAGAATGACCAATCCCTGGATCGCCTCGACCACGGTGGTCTCAATGCCCATGGCTCGTTGCATCATGTTGGCGCCGCTGCGCAAACCGCCGATAAACAACGCCGAGAAGATTGCAAACAGCGGGCTGAGACCCGCCAGGAACGCAACAACGATACCGTCATAGCCATAGCCCTGGCTGAACGCGTGAAACAGGCGATAGCGGTGGCCCAGCACTTCGAACGTACCGGCGAGCCCGGCGCAGGCACCGGCGATCAGGAACGACACGATGATATGGCGCCTGACCGACATCCCGGCATAGCGGGCCGCGTCCGGATTGCGCCCGACCGTTGCCAGCGTGAAGCCGAACACGCCGCGTTTGAAAACCGCATACATGGCGATCGCGATCACCACTCCGACCAGAACGCCGAAGTGGGCATCGGTTCGCGGCAGCACATGCGGCAGGAACAATGTATCGGGTATCTCCGGCGAATAGGGATAGGGTGCGCCTGGTTCCATCATCGGACCGCTGACCATGAAGCTGACGAAATGCAGCGCGACGAAGTTGAGCAACAATGTCACGATGATCTCGTTGATCCCCTGATAGGCCTTGAGCAACGCCGGGATGAGCGCCCACAGAGCGCCGCCAAGAGCCCCCGCCAGGGTGCACATGATTATGTGCAGCGGCCCTGGAACGCCGGGCAGATAGAGCGCCACGACGGTTGCAAACAGGGCACCGATATAGATCTGGCCTTCAGCGCCGATATTGAACAGGCCAGCCCTCAGGGGCAGCACGACCGCCAGTCCCGCGAGCAGCAGCGGGCACATCTTGACCAGGGTTGAGGCGAAACCCCAATAGTCGAAAAACGCTCCTTGAAACAGAGTGTAATAGGCTTCGATTGGATTGCTTCCGGCCGCCAGGATGAGGATCGAACCGACCGCCAGCGCGGCAATGATCGCCCATACGCTGCGCAAGTGAAACAAAACGCGATAGACCCGTTCCATGGCGTCGCCTCTCCTACGCCGCAACGCCGGCCATGAGCAGGCCAACGCGTTCAGGTGTCGCCTCGCTTGAGTCCACGGTATCCATCAGCTTACCACTGAACAGAACGCCCACCCGGTCGCACACATCGAGCAGGTGTTCCAGCTCCGTCGAAATGTAGAGCACGGCGACGCCGCGGTCGCGCTGCACCAGAATCTGCTGTTGGACGAATTCAATCGCACCGACGTCCAACCCCTTTGTCGGCTGCGCCACGATCAGCACCTTGGGTTCGCCCTCAAGCTCGCGCGCCAGGATCACTTTTTGCTGATTGCCGCCGGAAAGGAAACGTATCTCCTGATCCACCGACTGCATGCGAACATTGAAGGCCGAGGTCAGGCGTTCGGCATGGTCGCGAATGGCTCCCGGATTGAAAAACCCGAAACGCGCAAAAGGCGCACGATCATATGTTCGCAGGATCATGTTCTGAGCAACGCTCTCGTCCAGAACGATACCGTCCCGGTGCCGGTCTTCGGGGACGTAGGCGATCCCCAGCTTGTCGGCACGATCGGAAATCGACGTCTGAGTGATGTCGCTGTCGGACAAAAAAATCCGGCCGGAGTCGACCGGCCGCAGACCGGCGATGGTTTCAGCCAGTTCGGCCTGGCCGTTGCCATCCACGCCGGCAATGCCGAAAACTTCGCCAGCGCGCACCTCAAGAGTGACCTGATCGAGCGCCGTGAGGCCGCGCGTGTTGCTGGCGCTCACGTCAGCCAGGCGCAACACCACCGGGCCAGACGCATGACTGGACCGTTTGACCTGAAACAGAACTTCACGGCCCACCATGATGCGTGCGAGGTTTGCCGGATCAGTATCGGACTTCGGCAGCGACGCCATCACCTTGCCGTCCTGCATCACCGTGACATCGTCAGCAATGGTCATCACTTCATCCAGCTTATGGGTGATGAAGATGATGGTCTTGCCGGCCGATTTGAGACGTTCGAGTAACTCGAAAAACGGACCGGTCTCATTGGGGGTCAGGACGCTGGTCGGCTCATCCAGGATGAGGACTTCCGCGTTGTGGTAGAGCAGCTTGAGGATCTCCACCCGCTGCTGCATGCCGATCGGCAGCTTCATCACCTCGGCCTCGGGATCGATCTCGAACCCGAACGACTGGCTCAATTCGGAAATTTTCCGAACATGGGTCGCCAGATCCAGCTTCAGGCCCTGGCCCTTCATTCCAAGCACGATGTTCTCTGTAACCGTGAGCTGTCCAACCAGCATGAAATGCTGGTGCACCATGCCGATACCGGCGGCAAGCGCGGCACGCGGACTGTCGATGGCGACCGCCTGGCCGTCCACCAGAATGCGGCCCTCGTCCGGCCGGTAGAGGCCGTAGAGAATGTTCATCAAGGTGCTCTTGCCCGCGCCGTTCTCGCCAAGCACCGCATGCACCGTGCCGGGCCGCACGTCCAGGGTCACCTGGTCGTTTGCCTTCAGGGTTCCAAACGACTTGGAAATGTTCTCCAGCGAGAGCTTGTAGTTGGTCACCGGCTGCCTCTTGGCGGTGATTACCGAAATACGTCACGTCACTTCGGGATGCCCACCAATCCGGCAGGCATCCCTTAAAGTAGCGCCGTTACATTTCGAAGGTGCCGGCCGTCATTTGATCGACGATCGCCATGGCTTCCGCCTTGACATCCGCGGGCACGGCATCATTGATCGTACCCATGTAGCCCGCAGCCGAGCCCATGGCGAACTTATAGTCTTCCCGCGCCAACTCGCCTTTCATGCCGAGTTCGATCGCCGTTGCCGTCGCCGCCGCGAAGTCGAGAACGGTGGAGGCGAGGTTGGCCTTCGGCGAAGACTTGCCAAGATCCGTAATCACGCCGGTAGCCCACACGCCCTTCTCTTCTGCCGCCTGGACCACACCGACGATACCGTTGTCGAGATAAGGCACAACCACATCTGCGCCCTGGTTGATCAGATTGAGGGTCGCTTCCTTGGCTTTAGCAACGTCATCCCAGTCGTCGGTATAGGTCAGCGTCACTTCGCCGGAGCCGCCACCCTTGGCCCAGCCCTTCTTGAAGCCGGCGGCGATATCGACGAACGCCTTGATCTCCTGGGCGCACACCATGCCGGCCTTGCCGCTCTTGGTCATTTTGCCGCCGATATAGCCGAGCACATATCCGAACTGCGGATTGTTATAGTTGACCGTGGCGATACCTTCGGTCGGCGCGCCGTTGATGACAGCGACCAGTACTTCAGGGTGCTGCTTGGCAACCCGCTGCGCCGCCGCGGTGAATTCTCCGCCAGCGCCGATGACCATGTTGTAACCGCGGCGTGCATAGTCCGACATGGCGGAGACCTGATCCGCCTGTTTCACCTTTTCGGAAAACGCAACTTCGATGCCGAGTTTGCTCTTGGCCGCCTCCAGGCCCTCGTAGACAACCTGGTTGAACGCCTGATCGGTAATCGAGCCGGGCAAAACGGCGGCTGCCTTGAAATCGGCGGCGAAAACAGGCCGGCCCATTGCACCGGCACCAGCCACCACGGAGGTCGCAATCAGTAGGTTTCGTCTCGAAATGATCATGTGCGTTTCTCCCTTTTGTTTTGTTTGACGTTCAAAGATAAAGCAGATGTCTCAGATACAGTGGGTGACCGGCCAGCTTCAGCGAAACTCCTTGCTCAGTGACGTGCTCACCAAGTCGACAAATTCCTCGACCAGGAGCCTGCCCATTTCAACCGTCGAGCCCTTGCCCGACGACAAGCCGCCGGAGGCCGGCACCCAGTCCGGATCGACGGGAAACAGATCATAGGGCGGAAACTTGGGCAGATCTTCGTCCGGGATCTTGGACATATCCACGTGATCGGGGTGGCAATAGAGCATCATCGCGGTCTCGAGGATGCCACCATGTTCCAGGTCAAGGCCCGGATACGTCTTGCCGGCATAGATGGTCTCAAGTGTCTCGGGCTTGATGTCTTCGGCGTAGATCATCTTGAGGATTTTCGCATCGGTAATGCCGGCATATTCGAGTTCCCGGACAGCAAGAAAACAGGCCTCGTCCAGATAGAACCGGTTCTCGAAATGGCCGTCTATGACCGCGAGCTTGCGGGCGCCGTGCCGCACCAGTTCCTTCAGGACGTCCTTGACCAGGTTGATCAGGGTCAGCCCGTCGAGATTGGTGGTGCCGCCGCGATGGGGGCCGCCGCCGGTGCGGATCTGGGAGCGATAGCCATAGGTGATGGGCGCCGCCACGACGCCGCCGACATTTTCCGCCGCGCGCCGGGCCATGTAGGTGGCCATCATCCAATCGGTTCCCAGCGGCAGATGATAGCCGTGCTGCTCGACCGCCCCGACCGGCAGCAGCACGATTGCGTCTTCGTCGGCGATACGGCGCTGGTATTCGTCCCAACTGAGGTCGGACATCATGACTGAGGCGATCACACCGTTCTCCCCGCTCGCAGATCCCTCTTCAGGACCGCAGAGTATTCAGGACCGACCGAATTTTCCGGCCACCGGGGGCCAGGTTCGCCCCGGAGCCGGTCTCCAGGTTCATACCAAAACGGAGTGTCGTACTTTTTGTTCTTCCCAAAAATAGTGAAGTTATCATACTTATATCGATAGTCTTCGATGTAATACCGAAGCCACCCGGTCCGATCAGGAGTACACCATGACGAGCAGCATCAACGTCAGCCAGGTGGATGTGCGGCTGTTGCGCGTATTTTCGACCGTCGTCGAGTGCGGCGGCTTTACGCCCGCACAGGTGGCGATGAACGTCAGCCAGTCCACCATAAGCTCGCACATGGCCGCACTCGAGGCGCGCCTCGACATGCGGCTGTGCGAACGCGGGCGCGCCGGATTTCGGATCACACAGAACGGAAACCGCGTCTACGAGGCGGCGCAGCGGCTGTTTCGCTCGATCGATTCCTTCAGCTCGGAAGTCGAGGCTTTGCGGGGCCGGCTCACCGGCGAACTTCATATTGCCACGATTGACAGCGTGGCCGGCAATCCGAAATTCGCGCTTTCCAGTGCGCTCGCAAAATTCACCAGGAGACATGGCGACGTACAGATCAGCCTGCATGTCGCGACACCCGCCGAAATCGAACGAGCCGTCGTCGAAGGCCGCCATCACATCGGTATCGGTGCCTACACCAAACAGATTTCCGCCATCGAGTACACGCCCCTCCTGCCGGAGAGCCAGCGCCTGTATTGCAGCAGCATGCACCCGCTCTTCGAGGCCGATCCCGGCGAAACTGATGTGTCGGATCTCGCGCGGCACAATTTCGTCAAGCGGCCATACGTGCCGGACGGACATATCCCCTCAGCCGAATTCCTGAACGCCGCCGCCTATGCGGAAAACATGGAAGCTATTGCCATGCTGATCCTGTCAGGTGGTTTTATCGGATTTCTGCCCGAACACTACGCGGCCCGCTGGGTCGCCAGCGGTGAGATGAAAACGGTGCTACCCGATCGGATGCACTATGAAACCGGGATGGAGCTGATCCTGCGCAAGACCGTGCCGCAAACGCTCGCGGCGCAGTATCTCAAAACCGATCTGCTCGAGGCTTTCGGGCTTGCCTGATTGAGAGGCTTTCGGGCCTGCCCGACTGAAACCCCAGCTCAGGCAGCCAGCCCGACGGCGCGGCCACTGGTCCGCAACAGACGGCCGTAACCATCGATCGCGTCTTCAATGCCGGCGCGCCTCAGGCAGTCCCACATCATCGCCTGATTGCTGACGATCGCAGGTTTACCGATCTCGCGTTCCAGCGCGTCGACAATGTCGAGGGTGCGCAGGGCCCCACAGCACACGAACACCGCGTCGGCGTCGGGCCGGTCGAGGCTGGCGCCGAACTCGCGCAGGAACTCGGGTTCGACACAATCGATTTCCTTGTTGGTCATGAGATTGAGTCCCTGGATGTCGAGCACATCAAATCCGCTGGCGCGCAGAAAATCCAGAACATGTGCATTGATCTCGTCGAGATAGGGGGTCGCGGCGACGATCCGCTGTGCGCCGACCGCGCGCAGACCGTTCACCACGCCGGTCATGACAGTCGTTGCATTCGCCTCCGGCTTGCCCCGGCGCAGAGCATCCATCACGCGGGTCTCGCCGATCACCATGGTGCCGCAATTGCAGGTGTAGCAGCTGACATCGAGGTCATCGTCGGGAAGCAGCAGCGACGCGGCGGTTTCGATGCCGGGCTCCATGCTTTTGAGCGTTTCCACCGTCGCCTCGTTCGACATGGCCATGCGTGAGAAATGCACGCCGACACCATCCGGCGCCAGGCGGAACACATCGTCCTCCACGGTCTGCTCCATGGCCAGCACGACGAAGCCGAATTTGGCACGGTGATGGCGGCCCTCGTCAAAACGGGCCGAAAAGGATCTGGACTTGACGGGTGTGTCTGTCACGGCAGGGACCTCCGCAGGTTGGGCGGCGGCGATGGTTGCGCACTGCGCATGGCGCTGTCAACGCGGGTCACGCGACACCCGCCCGGCCGAGCATTGCATGCAGCATGACGTTGCAGCCCGCCTCCAGGTGGGCGGGCTCCGCCCATTCCGCCTCGTTGTGGCTGATGCCGTCGCGGCACGGCACGAAGATCATCGCGGCAGGCACGATCGTGCCGACCGGCGAGGCATCGTGCAACGCCCCGCTCAGCATGCGCCGGCTGGGAATGTCGAGCGCAGCGGCGGCGCGTTCGAGATCGGCGACGCAGGTTTCGTCAAAGTCGACGGGCGGCATCTCGACGGTGCGGCGAACATCAACCCTGGCCGACTGGCGTTCCGCAGCCGCATTACACAAGGCGGCGATTTCGCCCTCCAGCCGGTCCAGCGTCTCCAACTCCGGGTGCCTGAGATCGATGTTGAACAAGGTGCCACCGGGGATCGTGCTGCCGGAATTCGGTGATACGTCGAGGCGGCCGACAGTCACGCGGGCATCGGGGGCATGCGCCAAACCGAGCGCTTCAAGCTCGACGATCATGCGGGCGGCCGCCACCAGGCTGTCGCTGCGCGCGTCCATCGGCGTGGTGCCCGCATGACGGTCGGCGCCGGTGACCGTGACTTCAATCCACCGAAGACCCTGCACCTTGGTCACGACGCCGACGGGAATGTCCTCACGCTCGAGCACGGGCCCCTGTTCGATATGGGCCTCGTAGAACGCAGCCATCTCGAAAGCACCGAGGCCGAGCTCGCCGTCATACCCGATGCGCTTCAGTTCATCGCCGAACGTTGCGCCGTCGGTGGCCACCAGCCTGTGCAGGTCGTCAAGCGCCCAGCGGCCGGCATAGGCGGTCGACCCCAGAATGCCTGCCGGAAACCGGACCCCCTCCTCGTTGGTCCAGTTGACCACCGCCACGGGAAGCTCGGTTTCGATGTCCGCATCGTTCAGTGTGCGGATCACTTCCAGGCCTGCCAGCACACCGTAGATGCCGTCGAACCGGCCGCCATGGGGCTGGGTGTCGAGATGGCTGCCGGTGGCGACCGGCGGCGCCGCCTGCCGGCCCGGCCGTGTCGCGAACATGTTGCCGGCCAGGTCCACATCGACGCGGCAGCCCGCAGCGACGCACCATTCCGCGAACAGGTCTCGCGCCCGCTTGTCCTCGTCGGTCAGGGTCAGCCGGCAACAGCCGTCATTGGGGATTGCGCCGATTTCGGCCATCTCCATGTGGGTCTGCCACAGTCGCTCGCCGTTCACCCGCACGCCTGATACATCGCTCGCCATTCGCACCCCCATCAGTCTTTTGGCGGCACCGGGCTGACCGGTCCGTCATATTGCGGAACACGCACCACGCGTGGCTGGTAGTCGCCGGCATCGGTGACGCGGTTCACATGCGCGGCGATCTGCTCCATCGGCGCAAACCACACATCGCCGCGCGCCAGGATCTCTTCCAGGAACTCGGCGACCACATGCCAGCGCGAGAGCCGGCCGGTGGCGAAGGGGTGAACGACCGGCACCCACAGCCCGCCATATTTGTAGGCGACGTCGAACTCCTGCCGGAAAATCTCAAACCCGGAACGCGGCGCGCGCACCGGCATCATGTAGTCGAGATCGAATGACTGGACGAATTGCGGCCAGTCGTCCATGCCCCAGTGCGAGGGCAGCTCCACCAGCCGGCCGTTCCTGGCTTCGATCATGTAAGGGATATCGTCTCCCATCAGCGAGGCGTCATAGACAAAGCCGCGCTCGACCAGAAGCTCGGCGGAGTGGTTTGAAAAGTTGTAGAGCGGCGCCCGCCATCCGCGCGGTCTTTTGCCGGTAACCCGTTCGATCACCTCAAGCGAACGGTCGAGCCAATAGGCTTCCTCCTCGCGCGTGTTCGATCTCGGGTTCTCATGAATGTAGCCGTGGTGGCCAATCTCATGGCCGCCTTTCATGATTGTTTCGACCGCCTCCGGATAGGTCTCGATGCACCAGGCCGGGATGAAAAACGTCTGCGTCAGACCCAGTCGTTCATAGGTCTCGACAATCCGGGGAACGGCGACGTCGGGCCCGTATTGCAGCATCGAAATGGCCGAAACACGCGAATGACCGTCGAGCGGATGGTCGACATGGACCAGGCTGTCAGCGTCCATATCGAAGGTGATGCAGCATGCGCATTTGGCGCCGTTCGGCCAGGGAATCGGGTTTCGGATCATAAGCGGGCCACCCTTTCGCAGGTTATTGTGTCCGGCGTCTTCGGACGGCCGGCTTCATCGCCTTCTAAGGCAAAGCCCACACGATGGACAAGCTTCGAAACGGTACTGTCAGGCTAATTTGGCGTCGGCGCACCGCGCAACGCGATGCGCGCACGCATCTGCTCAGGCAAAAAACCACCACGCCGGCCAGCGTCCGCCACCCGTCATCGTCCGCCGTGCGATCAGGCTGCACACCTGCATTTCACAACGCCGTCGCGCGCCCTCGCCTGCCCGGTGAACTCATCGGGTACCCGTGCTTCCAATGCTGTTCAATTCGCCGATTCTTCGAATTGAACAACCTCATTGCGCAGGACACCGATCTTCTCGATCTTGCTTTCGACGACATCGCCCGGCAAGCAGTATCGCGTCGCCGGCGTCAGGCCGGGCAAGCCCTGCCATGTGCCGCCAAGTTCGCGGTCGGTCGACCATGCGGTGCCGGCCGGGGTTCCGGTAATGATCACCATGCCCGGCCGCAGCGTGAAGTTGACAGAGAAAAAGTGGATCAGCTCGGCGCAGGTCCAGATCATGTCGGCGGTGGACGAGTTCTGCCTCAGCTCGCCGTTGATGCGGGTTTGAAGTTGCAGCGCCTGCGGATCTCCCACCTCGTCAGCGGTCACAATGGCCGGGCCTATCGGAGCGCTGCTGTCGAACGCCTTGCTTCGGCCGAGTTCATACCAGGTGAAATCACCAGCGGTCCGCACCTGGCGATCTCTCGCCGTCACATCGTTCACGATGGTGTATCCGAACACATGATCCAGCGCGTCGGATACGGCGATGTGACGGCCGGCTTTGCCGATCACGACCCCCAACTCGGTCTCGCAGTCGAGCTTGGTGGACATTTGCTCGTCATAGACAATGGGCTCGTCCGGGCCGATCACACAATCGGCGGTTTTGAGAAAGAACTCCGGTTCCTTGCCACTGATCGGCGTGTTGGACTTTTCCTTGTTGTGGTCGCGGTAGTTGCTGCCGCTGCACAGAATTGTGCTTGGGCGGATCGGGGCGGTGAGCCGGATCTGCGACAGCGGCACGCGTGCGGCCTCGGGCGCTTCGGACACAAGGCGGCGCGCCGCCGCCAGTCCGGGGTCTCCTGAATTGATGAAAGCGAGTGTATCGGAGAAACATCGGTGGTCGAGGCCGCCCCCGGGTTCCGGACATTTCACGGGATCGATCACGGTTTCTCCGTCAAGGAAGGCCACTTGCCCGCCGTCACGATCCAATACATTGACTATCTTCATATTCCCTCTTCCCCGCAGCAGGACGGAGCCCGGTTGGTGTATTCGGCATGTCCGGCGGCCTCACGGGCCAAAGAGACCCGACCGGATGAAAACGAGATGGTGCCGCGCAGCTTCGACCGCCCGCTCTTCATTTCGTTCGATCAACGCGGACACCAGCGTCCGGTGCTGGCGTTCGATCTCACTGCGATAGTCGCCGGTGTAAACCCGTCGCTTGATGCCGTACCACCGCGACTGCTTACGCACCTTGGTGATCAGAACATACCACTCGGTCAGCAGAACATTGCGGGTGCCCTCGGCGATGGCTTCATGCAACGCTTCGTCCCATTGTTCGAACTCCTCAAATCCCCGTGCGGCTTCCGAACGGGTAAGGCACATTTGAAGCCGGTCCTCGTTCAGAGAGCTGGCGTTTTCAACGAACAAACGGACCAGCTCCGGTTCGACTGCGAGGCGCGCCTCCATCAGCTCCTTGGGTCCGATGTCGCGCCAGTTCTCGGCCGACCAGGGCGCATGGCCGCTGCCTTCACTGACGAATGTGCCGCGGCCGACTTTGCGATAGATCCGGCCATCGCGCTCCAAGTCCAGCAACACTCTGCGGACGGCCGCACGGGTCAACTGAAAGCGGCTTGCCAATTCGCGCTCGGTCGGGAGGCGGTCGCCGAAACTCATCCGGTTCTCCACCATCGCCTGAATCAGAAAACTGCGCAGATCGTCTTCCTGAGGCACCGAGACGCCTTGCACATCCAGGCTTTCGCTGCCGGTTTTTGCGGACTCCCTCATCATTCCGAAGACCCGTCCTTCTGCCGATGCCAACAGGCATCAATATGCTTCAAACCGATGGCGCTTGAAAGTTGCAAAACACGATAGCGGTAAATTTGGTTGCACATTGGCTGCATATTGGTTGCAAATTCTCTGCTTGATACAATATTTTTCCATTGTAACACAATAGGTTAGCTAGTACGATCCATAAATCCGCAACCAATTTCTTGATTGGTTTTTGCGGGACGAAACACTTTTTTGCAGAACTTGGCGGGGGCGTGCCACCGATCCGGCAATCCGGAGATCATGGCGCACGTTAGGGAAACTCACGCGAATTGGAGGATGAAATGAAATTCAGAAAGTTCACCGGAATGGCTCTGGCTGCCGGAGCTCTGTTGGGAGTTCTTTTCACGCAAGTCCCTGCAGCGAATGCGGAAACCCGTGTCCTCAAAGCAATCTCGCCGTGGCCGGCCGCCTACTATTGGGTTGAGCCGCTGCTCGAATTCCAGCGCCGGGTCAATGAACGTCTCGCGGGCAAGGTCAAGATAGACTATCTGGGTCACAGCGATGTCGTGCCGACCTTCGAGCAGTTCGAAGGGCTGCGCAATGGTGTCGTCGACATCATCCTGGGGGCATCGTCCTACTATACCGGGCAGGTGCCCGAGGCGACCGCGGTTCTCTACACCCGCCTGCAGTCGACCGATTTGCGCAAGAACGGGTTTTACGACTTCATGCGCACCGTGCATCGTGAGAAAGCGGACGTCGTCTATCTCGCCAACACCGGCGGCGGTGTCGGCAAGGCCTTCCGGATGTACCTGAACAAAAAGGTCGCCAAACCGGACTTCAGCGGTCTGAAGGTTCGTGTTTCCCCGGTCTATGTCGAACTCGTCAAGGCCCTCGGCGGAACACCGATCGTGATGAAGCCCGGCGAAATTTACACCGCGCTCGAGCGTGGCGTTGTCGACGGTTACGGGTGGTCCTACGGCGGCATTTCCGATTTCGGCTGGCAAGAGGTCACGAAGTACGCCATCGATCATGGCTTCTACACGGCCAATACGGCAATCCTCCTGAACGGCAAGGTCTGGGACAGCCTGGACGATGACGTGAAAAAGGTGATGGAGGAAATCGCCCTGGAACTCGAAGTGTGGGCTCAGGACTACATGGACACTAAGAACGAAGCCGACAACGAGCTGCTCAAGAAAGCAGGCGTCGAGTTCATCACTTTTTCCGATGCAGACAAGAAAATGTATGTCGAGACAGCCTATGACGCTGCCTGGAGCGCATTCATCAAAGACCACCCCGAAACCGGTGCAAAACTGCGCGGGCTTGCAGAAAACAAATAGACCACCGGAACCGACAGCAGGGCGATGCGATCGCGTCGCCCTGTTTCACGTGACCGGTGCAGTTGCAGGGAGGCCACGCGCCGATGAAGGGCTTGCTTCAAACAGCAGGGGCCTTGCTCGACGGGATCGAGCTGGTTTGTGCATGGTTGGCGGCGCTGATGATCCTCGGCATCATGGTGACCATCTCCGCCGACGTGTTTGGCCGATACCTGCTCGGCAATCCGATCGGCTGGGCGATCGAATTCTCCGAATACGCCCTTATGACCATCCCCTTTCTGTCCATGGCCTGGCTGGTCCGGCAGGCGGGCCATGTGCGCATAGACATCCTTCTCAATGCCTTGGGCAAACGCAACCGGGCGCGTCTCAATCTGTTGACCAACGTACTCGCGACAATGACCTGCGGCGCGGCGGCCTATGCCGCAACCCTCACGACGATTAGCCAATACGAGCGCAACGTGGTGACCATCGGTATCTATCCGATGCAAAAGTATCTGCTGATATCGGTGATCGCATTTGGCCTGACCCTCGCTTTCATCGAGTTCCTGCGCGCCACGTTCCGTGGCTGGCGGGAGACCGCCTGATGGAGTGGTGGGTACCCTTAATCTACATCTTCGGCGGCATAACCTTCCTGCTGGCGCTGGGCATGCCGGTCGCCTTTGCCTTTATCCTGGTCAATCTTCTTGGAATCCTGTTGCTGCAGGGTGGAGGACAGGCGTTCGAGCAGCTTGCCCTCTCGATGTACAATTCGGTGAGCTCGTTCACACTGGCGCCGATCCCGCTGTTCGTGCTTATGGGCGAACTGCTTTGGCACTCCAAGGTCGCCTTCAGGGCACTCGACGTGCTCGACATGCTGTTGGGTCGGGTCGCCGGACGTCTTTCGGTTCTGACCGTGGCCACAGGCACGGTGTTCTCCAGCCTCAGCGGCTCGACAATGGCCAACACCGCAATGCTGGGGACCATGCTGCTGCCGGAGATGGAGCGCCGCGGTTACGACCGCTCCATGTCAATGGGTCCGATTCTCGCGAGCGGCGGTCTGGCGATGATGATCCCGCCAAGCGCGCTCGGCGTTATTCTGGCATCGTTGGGCGGCCTGTCGATCAGCAAGATCCTGATCGGGGCCCTGCTGCCCGGCATACTGATGGCGACGCTCTATACCGGCTACATCGTCGTTCGCTGTTCCCTGCAGCCCTCTTTGACACCGGCCTACGAATTCAAACGGATCCCCCTGTCGGAGAAGCTCGCCGCCATCGTCAAGTACCTGCTGCCATTGGTTCTTATCGTGGTGCTGGTGACCGGATTCATCGTTCTGGGGATATCGACGCCGACGGAGTCGGCGGCGCTCGGCTGTCTTGGAACGTTTGCGATCGTGGCGGCCTATCGGTCCCTCAATGTGACGGTGATCCGCGAGTCGCTGATCGGAACGCTGAAAATCACCAGTATGATGCTGGTGATCCTGGTCGGCGCCATCGGTTTCAGTCAGATTCTCGCATTTTCCGGCGCGACCCGCGGCCTGCTGAACTGGATCGTCGAGCTGCCGGTCTCGCCGATGCTGATCATCGTCTTCTGCATGCTGGCGGTTCTGTTCCTGGGAACCTTCATGGAGCAGATCGCCATTATGCTGATCACGTTGCCGATCCTGATCCCAATCGTGAAGGCACTGGGTTTCGACCCGATCTGGTTCGGCATTCTCATGCTGATCAATCTTCAGATCGCGCTGACAACGCCTCCGTTCGGTTTGCTGTTGTTTGTGATGAAGGGCGTCGCGCCGGCCGGAACCACCATGCGGTCGATCTATTTGTCGTGCGTTCCGTTCCTGATCTGCGACCTGATCGTGCTCTGCACCGTGATGTTCTTTCCAGGCACCGTGACCTGGTTCAACGACTTTATGCTCAACTGATTTCGGCCCCGCAAAGGAGATGACCAATGGCGATCACCCCGGTTCACCACATACCCATGAAACCCGAATACAAGAGCCCGTTTTCAGCCGGTTTCCTGGTCGACGACTCGCGGCTTCTGTTTCTCTCCGGTTGCTGCACGATTCCGATCTATCACAAGCATCCACACGACCCCGTAGAAGAGAAAGAGTGGCTGAAAGGCGACATGCGTGAGCAGACGGAACGCACGTTCGAGCACATGAAACAGATCCTCGATGCCGCCGGGGGCAGTTTCGACAACGTGGTCTTTCTCACCATCTACCTCACCGACATGACGGATCAGGACGTTCTGAACGAAATTTCCTACGCGACGTTCAGCCTGGAAAATCCACCGGCGCGCACTTTGCTGAGAGTTCCCGAACTGGCCCATCCCAACATGCTGATCGAGATCGATGGCATCGCCGCGATACCGAAGTAAGGAGAGTTTGATGACAGACAGCAACGACATCCTGCCACCGAGCATTGATCCGAAAACAAGAAAGCTCGGCATCCGCAACGTTCGGGCGATCAACCGCGGTGGCACGCGTACGGAGTGCTTCGTGCGCGACTACGATCCGGTGTTTACCGATGAACCGGACACGCTTGGTGGAACCAACACCGCGCCAAGCCCGCTGGAAACCGCACTTGTGTCACTTGTCGGGTGCGACGGGGTCATCATCAGGGGCGTGGCCGATGCCATGGACTTCGACTACCGCCAGGTGGAGTTCGACTGCTCCAGCCAGATCGACATCCGCGGTCCCAAGGGCGTCCCCGGTGTCCGGCCCTACTTTGAGAGCCTGGACCTGGCGATCACGGTTTACTCCGACGAGCCCGACGAGCGGTTTCGGCGGCTTCAGAAAAACGTCGAATTCCGGTGCCCGGTCATGAACCTGTTCCGCGCCGCGGATGTCGAGATGAACGTGACCTGGACCAAGCAGCCAGCCAGCCTTGCCGAAGGCGACTGAACGGCATCGCCGGGCCGTATGCAGCCTGATGAAGGGATAAAGACGATGAAACTTGTAAGCTTCGAAAGCGCCGGGAAGACGGGTATCGGCTGCGTCGATGATGGTGGCGCTGTCCATGACATATCCGGCGTGCCCGGCATGGCCAGCGACCTTGTTTCTCTGATCGCCAGGGGAGATGAGCTGTTGCCGAAAATAGAGGCGGCGTTCGGGCAAGGCGACCTACCGGTGGTGGAGGAGAGCCGGCTGCTTGCGCCGATCCCGAACCCCATGCGCAACATCTTTTGTGTTGGCAAGAACTACCACGCCCATGCGGAGGAATTTCACAAGAGCGGGTTCGACAGCACCGGGGGTGACACCGCCATCCCTGAAGTGCCGATCATCTTCACCAAGGCGACGACCAGCGTGATCGGACCGGAAGATTCGATACCGGCGAGCAGCGATGCCACCAACAGCGTCGATTACGAAGGCGAGTTCACCGTCGTGATCGGCAAGGGTGGACACCGAATTCCAAAGGACCGGGCGTATGATCACGTGTTCGGCTATCTCATCGTCAACGATGTCACTTCGCGGGTAATTCAAAAACGGCACGGACAATGGGTGCTGGGCAAGAGCATGGATGGTTTTTGCCCCATGGGACCATGGCTGGTGACCGCCGACGAGGTCGGCGAGATCGGGCATTTGAGACTGGCCACCCGGGTCAACGGCGAATTGCGCCAGGAGGCCAGTCTGCAAGATCTCATCTTCGACGTCCCGACGCTCATCGCGACCATTTCCGATTGCATTTCGTTGCTGCCGGGAGATCTCATCGCCACCGGCACGCCGCCCGGTGTCGGCATAGGCTTTTCGCCACCCAAGTTTCTGAAACCGGGCGATGAGGTTACCGTGACCATCGACAAACTGGGCAGCCTGCATAACCCGGTCCACTGACCAAGCCGCCCATGAGGCAAACCGACAGTCTGCTGCTCTTGTCTCGGCCATCAGACGGCACGCCGCTAACACAGGGGGGCGCGGAGAAAAGCAAATGGATCTGGGAATAGACGGCGAAAGGGCGTTGGTGCTCGGCGGCACGAAGGGGCTGGCCTATGCCTGCGCCGCCGCGCTTGCCGACGCAGGTGTCAACGTGGCTCTGGTGGGCCGCGATCGCGAGACGGGCGACAAAGCGGCACGCGCCCTGGGAACCGGCGCGATCTTTCTGCAAGCGGACCTGGCCGAGCCCGGCAGCCGCGTCCACGCCGCAGACACAGCGAGCGAGCGGCTGGGCGGGCCGATTTCCATTCTGGTGACCAATGCCGGAGGGCCGCCGCCAGGCGAGTTCACCGAGCAGACACTCGACGACTGGCGTGCCGCGCTGGAGCTCAACATGCTGGGGCACATCGAAATCGCCCAGCGGTTGCTCCCTGACATGCTTGCCGCCGGCTTCGGAAGGATCGTCAACATCACATCCTTTGCCGCCAAGGAACCCTACCCCAACATGGCGCTGGCCAACAGCGTGCGGGCCGGCTTGCACGGCGCCATGTCGACCCTGGCGCGCGAGGTGATCGGACTCGGCGTCACGGTCAACAATCTGCTGCCTGGTCTGATGGACACCGGTGCGCTGCAACGGGTGATCAAAGCGCGGATGAAAAAATCAGGGAACAGTGAGCGGAACGTCAGGGCCGACATGGCGTCCTCCGTGCCGGCGGGGCGACTCGGGCTGGCGGCAGATTTCGGACCGGTGTGCGCCTTTCTGTGTTCGCGCCATGCGTCCTACATCACGGCTCAGAACATCGCGGTGGACGGTGGGCTGATCCGCGGCATGTTCTAGACCCTTCTTTTTCTTGCGGAAATGAAAGGGTCTAGGTCATGGACTCATAAATGGCGCACATTCTGTTTGGTCAGGAGGGTTCGAATGCTGGAAAACAAGCGCAAGATCAGGCTTTGCGCCTTATCGAGCATTGTTTGCCTGCAGGCGGGCCCTCCTGGCCTAACCCTGCGGG
>JAJFHL010000126.1 GCA_021775615.1 Hyphomicrobiales bacterium | reverse complement strand
GCCTCTGGCTGTCGCGACACGTATCCGCGGACAAGGCTGCGGTATCGCGCTCATGGAAACGGCCCTTTCAAAAGCCCGGGACCTCGGACACGAGCGGGTCATCCTGGTCGGAGATGAGCCCTATTACGCAAGGGTGGGTTTTGCCCGTGTGCCGGACGGCAAGCTGATCATGCCAGGTTACGTCGATCCGGACCGGCTGCTGTGCCGCGAACTGGCGGCGGGGTCGATGGATGAGGTGAAGGGGCTGGTCGGCCGCGTCGGATGAGCGGCCTATCTGCCTTCGCGGAACCAGGTGAAGCCAAGCAGGAACAGAACCGCAGCCAGCCCCAAGAGGGTTGAGAATAGCGGTACCGAGCGCAGCGACTTCACCACATAGGCATCGTTCGACTTGAGGCCGAGCCAGCTCGATCCGGCCATGCGCCGCCCTGTCGCCGTCATGCGGACGCGGGGCAGGTCGATGGCGCCGGTGTCGTTGGCGACCCAGAAGATGCCGCCGCCGGTGGTGTCGGCGATCGGAGTGAGGACGGCCTCGGTGGTGCGCACATCCTGCAGTTCGCGGGTGTTGGCGTTGCCAACCGCTGCGACCGCCGACAGTGTCCCGTCATCGAGACGGTGCAGGCCAACCTCGTCGGCGTTGAACTGGGCCCGCCAGACGCCGGGCCCGGCCTCCGACAAGGTGATGTCGGTGGACTTTCCGGACGGCGAGACGATTTTGACCGGGGAAACCTCATCCGACATGGAGCGGCGCTCGACAATCAGGTTCTGGCCGTCGAAACGGGCGCTGAGCGCTTCTTCCTCGAGCTCGGGCTCCTGCATCAGCCAGTGCGCCATGCGGCGCAGCAGCTCGGCCTGTGGCCCGCCGCCCTCATAGCCCCGTGCCCACAGCCAGGTGTGGTCGGACAGAAGCTGTGCAACCCGGCCTTCACCACGGCGGTTGAGAATCACCAGCGGTTTTTTTCCCGGACCGGACATGAGCACATGGCCTTCCTTGTGCTCGACATCGATCATGCGGAACCAGCGGCCCCATGCCGGCGGGGTCTGTTCGCTGCCGGGAAGCGCCCGGGTCACCGGATGGCGGGTGCCCTGGTCGGTCACTTCGGGATGGAACGGCTCGATGGTCATCTGGCCGGTTGGGCTGGAAGGAAGGATTTCCGACAACGGCGTGCGGTAAAGGCTCAATGGAGTGGCGAAGGCCGGTCCCGCGGCAATCAGCACGGCGCCGCCCTGCTCGACATAGCTGGTGACATTCGACAGGTAGATCAGCGGCAGCACGCCGCGCCGCTGATACCGGTCGAAAATGATCAGGTCGAACTCGTTGAGTTTCACCGAGAACAGTTCGCGGGTCGGAAAGGCGATCAGCGAGAGCTCGCGGATCGGCGTGCCGTCCTGTTTTTCCGGCGGCCGCAGGATGGTGAAATGGACCAGGTCAACCGCCGCGTCGGCTTTCAGAAGATTGCGCCATGTGCGTTCGCCGGGATGCGGTTCGCCCGACACCAGGAGGACGCGCAGGCGTTCGCGCACGCCATCGGTGGTGAAAACCGCCCGGTTGTTGTGCGGCGTGAGCTCATCTTCGGCCAGCGCCACGGAGAGTTCCGTCACCGTCTGGCCGCCATGCTCGATTTCGAGGTCGTATTCGACCGATCTTCCGACCGGAACGTTCATGACCTGCGTGACCTTACCATCGGTGGATACGGTCACCGCGACGGTGCCGGCGGTACTGTCGTCCTCGACGCGGAACTTGACGGTGCGGTTTTCTCCAACGATGCCATAGCGTGGCGCGCGCTCCAGCACGATGCGGCGGTCGCGTTCGTTGCGCTGGCCTGAAAGAAGGGTGTGCACCGGTGCGCTGTAGCCGCCGTCGGCGAGATTTTCCGGGACGTCGTGAACCTGCCCGTCGGTCACCAGGATGGCGCCGGCGAAGCGGTCCGGGGGCACGTCGGCAAGGGCGCCGAAAAGGCCGGAGAACAGGCGTGTCTCTCCATTGGACGAGGTGTCGGAGGCTTTCTCCTCGACCCATCTCACATCCAGGTTCTCGATCGCCTTGAGCTGCTTCTCAAGCGCGTCGCGCGCCGCGTCGGTGGCTTCGCCGCGCCCCGCGAGCACCTGGCTGAGACTGTGGTCGGTGACGACGACCGCGATATCGGACAATTTCTCGCGTTCTTCTTCCTTGACCACCGGATTGAGCAGGCCGAGCAGCAACGCCGATGTGGCGAGCAGCCTGATGACGGCGCCGCGGGCGCGCAGGAACACACCGGCCGCGACCGCGATCAGGGCGGCGGCGCTGAGTATCCATACGGTCCACAATGGGACCAGCGGATCGAGGTAGACGGACCATGCCATGAGCTATTGACCGAGCCGTTCCAGCAGCGCAGGCACATGGACCTGATCTGCCTTGTAGTTACCGGTGAGCGCATACATCACAATGTTGATGCCGCTCCTGTAAGCAAGCTCGCGCTGCCTCTGGCCACCCGGCACAACCGGGTAGAGCGATTTGCCCTGAAGATCCACCGCCCAGGCGGCGGCATAGTCGTTGGAGCCGATGATGATCGACGACACGCCGTCGAAATTGGATGAGCCGCGGCGGCGCTGCTCGGTTTCTTCGGTCTGTGATGCCTCGACCCAGAGCCGACCGCCGGCCCAGCGCCCGGGAAACGTCTGCAGCAGATAGAACGCCTTGGTCAGAACATGGTCTGCCGGGACCACTTCGAGAGACGGCACATCGAGGTTGAACAACAACCGGCGCAGCGCTTTCTGGGTGTCGGAAATGTCCCCTCCGGACAGATTTGGCACTGAAATCTGATGGTCGCGGGTGTCGAAGAATATGGTTCCGCCGTTCTTGAGATAGGCGTCGATCTTGGCCGCGGCCTCGTCCGTCGGCGCCTTGGCGTCCGGGGTCAGCGGCCAGTAGATCAGCGGGAAGAAGACGATGTCGTCACGCTCGATATTGATGCCGATCGGAGCGGCCGGTTCGAGGGCCGTGCGATCGTGCAGCATTGAACTGAGACCGGTCAGGCCCGCCTGGCTGGTGTTGTCGACGGTCGCGTTGCCGGTGATCACATAGCCGAGCCTGGTATCGAGAGAGGCGCGCATGGCGTATTGATCCTCCGCCGAAACCGTGGTCTCCACGTCCTGCGCAAACACCTGCGGCGGGCAGAGGGCAATGGCCAGGAACATCACTGCACCCGCGGTGGCGGTGCGCGACCAGGACAGGCCAAGGCGGCCCGACAGGGACAGGACGGCAAGACCGTCTACCAGTAAGAGAATGATCCCAATCACCAGGAGAATGCCGCGGACGGGTTCTTGTGGCTTGGTCTGGTAGGTGCCGGCGGTCACCGCTCCCGGCAATGCCGGCAGCGGCGTCAGGGTATCGTTTGAGGCGGCCAGGTTCAGGGCGTAGGAATGGCCGCCGCGGCGGTAAAGGCCGGGGGGGTGCTCGGGCAGGGGGATCGCGTCGGCGATCTCGGCGGCGGGAACCGGCGAGGCGGCGGGCGGCGGGTCGACCAGCACACCGAAACCGTCCAGCGTTCTCAGCGGCGTATAGGCGGCGGTGCTTGCCGCGCTTGCCGACGGCAGTATGGTGCCGCCCTGTGTGACGCCTTGCGCGAGGTCGACGATGCGCTGCATCATTTCGACGAACAGGCCCGACAGGGGCAGGTTCGACCATTCCGGGTTGGCCGGGACGTGGAACAGAACGATCAGTCCGTTGCCGGATTTGGCGCCGGTGACGAGGGGCGTGCCGTCGGCAAGCCGTGCCCAGGTGCGCTCGGCGAGTTCGGCGCTGGGCTGAGCCAGTACCTGCCGCTTGATCGAGATGTCTTTCGAGATCTCAAGGCCAAAGAACGGGCTGTCGCTTTCGAATGGCGCCAGCGGCTGCGGCTGGGTCCAGGACAGCGCGCCGCCGAGGGCGCGGCCGCCGCGCCGCAATTTGACCGGCACAAGGTCGTCGCTGCCGCCGGCGAGCCGCGGTCCCGCAAAGCGTACCAGAATCCCGCCATTGGCCACCCATTCCTCGATCAGTTCCTTTTCACCGGCCAATATGGTCCCGATGTCAGCCATGGCGAGCACGGACAATCCCTGTGTCAGCATCGACTCAAGACCGGAGTCGGGATCGGACGGGACGGTCAGCCGGATGTCGGCGAACGGTTCGACCGCACGTCTCAGGTAGTAGAGCGGCGACAGGAGGGGCTGTGAGACCTCCTGCGCTTCACCGGACACGATGCCCACGGTCTTGCGGCGCCAGCGGTCGTCAAGCATGAACACCGCGCCCGCGGTGCGGGCGTTGACGATCTCGAGCCGGGCGACCTGATTGCGCAGCGCTACCGGCAGCTCGAGCCTTGCCTGCGCCTCAACGTCTCCGGCGGCAAGTGTGAAGGCGCTCTCGCCAAGCGACCGTCCGTTCAGGGCCAGGGCGCGCATGCGGCCCTCGACCGCATCGCCGCCCGTCGCCCTTTTGACCGTAACCTCGATACCGCCATCGGAAACCTTCGGCGTGCCGATGGCGAGCGCCGTCTTCGCCGGTTCGGGGGTCAGAACGGTGATCTGCGTATTGCCTCCGGCGAGCTTGCCGAGTGCGTCCGAAAAGCCGGTTGCGCCGCCATAGTCAAGGCCATCGGAAAGCCAGACGACTTCAAGGCCCGTGGCCTCCGCGAACGCGCCCGAGAGCCGGGTGGCCAGGGCCGGGCGGTCCGGATTGAACGGCTGCGGTTCGAGTGCGTCGATCTGGTCGCGGAACCCGGATGCGGGGCCCGGAACCGGCGACAACGGCGTCTGGCGCGGCGCCGTCGTCACCAGTGCGATGCTGCGCGACGTGCGTTCGGTTTCGCTGGCGATGCGGCGCAGGGTGGCAACACGGGTGTTCCAGTCTTCGGCGGCGGCCCAGCCATCGTCGACAACGATTAACAGCGGACCACTTGTCCTGGTTACGGCCTCATGGGGATTGAGCACCGGATTTGCGGCGGCCAGGATCACCATGATTGCGAGCAGAGTCCTGAGCGCGGTGAGCCACCAGGGGCTCTTGTGCGGAGTTTCTTCGCGCGACACCAGACCCAACAGGAACCGGATCGGCGGAAAACGGATGTGCTCGGGGCGCGGCGGTGTGAACCGCAACAGCCACCAGATGACAGGCACCGCCAGCAGCGCCACCAGGGCGTAGGGCGTCAGAAACGCTATGGAGCCGACTGTCACCATGACCTATCCGTTGATCGCCCTTTCCGCCGCATGTGTCATGTGGCCGGACAAGAGGCCATAGAGCGCAAGCAGCGCGGTTTGCGGCGAGTGATCGGTGTGATGCACGGTGAGCGTCCAGCCGAGGCGGCGCACCAGCTCGCGCAATTCGGCGCGATGGGCTGCGACGCGTGTCTGATAGTCGCCCCGCAGGTTCTCCGCGCGTCCGATCGTCAGTTTCAGATTGCCGGTCATCTCCTGAAACTCCTTGCGTCCGGTATAGGGCAGGGTTTCCTCAGCGGGGTCCATTACCTGTACGAGATGGCCGCGCACGTCGTGCGAGCCGATGGCGGCAAGGCGCTCGCCAATTTCTTCTACAGGGTCCAGGAAGTCGCTGAACAGGACAATGTTTGAAAATCTCCGCAGAGTCACCTTCGGCGGCATCGAGGCGGTTTCTTCCGCACCGTCCGGCGCCTCGGTGAAATGGGCGGCAAGGCGTCTCAGAGCGGTGCGGTAGGATGACGCCGGGAAACCGCTTCCGAAGGCGCCGATGCGTTCGCCGGCGCGGACCAGCAACGAGCCCAGGGCGAGGGCAAGAACAATGGCCCGGTCGTGTTTCGTGGTGTTGGACAGGTGCGACTGAAAGTTCATCGACTGCGAAGGATTGGCCCACAGCCAAAGCGTGTTGGCCGCCTCCCACTCGTTCTCGCGAATGTAGAGCCGGTCGGACCGCGCCGACTTGCGCCAGTCGATGGTAGAGGCCATGTCGCCTGGACGATAGCGGCGGAACTGCCAGAAGGCCTCGCCCGAACCGGCGCGGCGCCGGCCGTGCAGTCCCTGCGAGATATTCTGGGCGACCCGTTCGGCCTCCACCAGCAATGGCGGAAAGGCGCTGGCAAGACGTTCGGCGGAATCGCGATGCCGAAGCGCCTGCTCTCGCGGATCAGACCCGTCTGAAGATGTCCAGAATGCCATTTAGGGTGTGAGCCTAATCGAGCTTTTCGCAAAGCTGGGTGATGACCTGTTCCATGGTGACGCCGTCGGCCCGCGCCGCAAAGGTGAGTGCCATGCGGTGCCGCAGCACCGGCCCGGCCAACGCCATGACGTCTTCCACCGACGGGGCAAGCCTTCCGTCCATCAGGCACTTGGCCCGGACGCCGAGCATGAGCGACTGACTGGCGCGCGGTCCCGGACCCCAGGAGACGGCGTCCTTGACAAAGTCATGATCGCTCGACTCCGGACGGGCCGCACGCACCAGGGACAAGATCGCATTGATGACCGTGTCGCCAACCGGTATCCGCCTGATCAGCCTTTGTGCCGCCATCAGGCTTTCCGGAGACATGATGGAGGTTGCTTCGTGCTCGTCGGATCCGGTGGTGGCGAACAGCATGCGCCGTTCCGCTTCGAGGTCGGGGTAGGGCACGTCGACCTGCATGACGAAACGGTCAAGCTGTGCTTCGGGCAACGGGTAGGTGCCTTCCTGCTCGAGCGGGTTCTGGGTCGCCAGGACATGGAACGGGCGCGGCAGGTCGTAGCGCGTGCCCGCAACCGTCACATGCTTCTCCTGCATGGACTGCAGCAGCGCGGACTGGGTGCGCGGGCTGGCACGGTTGATCTCGTCAGCCATCAGGAGCTGGCAGAACACTGGTCCCTGGATGAAGCGGAAGCTGCGCGAGCCGGTCTGGCTTTCCTCGAGCACTTCGGAACCGACGATGTCGGCGGGCATCAGGTCGGGAGTGAACTGGATGCGTTTCTCATCCAGCCCCAGGACCCGGGCCATGGTTTCAACGAGCTTGGTCTTCGCAAGGCCCGGCACGCCGACAAGCAGTGCGTGGCCTCCGCTCAGAATAGCTATGAGTGCTTGATCGATAACCGGATCCTGACCAAAGATCACCTCGCCGATTGCGCTGCGAACCTTGACCAGTGTCTCGCCTGTGGCCTCGATCTCCTCGACACTGCGGTCGTCGGTTTCATTGAGTGTTTGCATATGCACAATTATAGTGGCTAACGCGGCAATTCAGAAGTCCGCAAAGTGGAATTTAATAAACGGCGATGGTCACTTCTGCGCGATGGTGTAAGGCCATGCTTTCCGAAAGCACGGTATGTTGACGGAACTGAGGCGAAAGATGTGGGCGCGGTCCTGACTGATTCACGAAAAAACCGGCCGGCCGACGGCAAGGCAGCGCTCGAAGGCATAGAAAACGCCGTTGGCGCAGGGCAGTCCGCACGTCCCGTACACCTTTGGAATCCGCCGTTTCTGGGGGAGATCGACATCCGCATCGCCGCCGATGGCACGTGGTATCATCTCGGCACGCCAATTTTGCGCGAACCGCTGGTTCGTTTGTTCGCAAGCATATTGCGGCGCGAGGAAGACGGCACGGTCTGCCTTGTCACACCGGTCGAAAAATTTGCCATCCGCGTCGACGACGTTCCGTTTCAGGCGGTCGAAATGAGTGTCGAGGGAAAAGGCCGCAACCAAATCATATCGTTTCGCACCAATATGGACGACCGCGTGCGCGTCGATCGGGACCATGCCATGCGATTCGCAACATGCGCCGCCCGCGGTGATACGCGGCCGTATGTCATGGTGCGCGACGGGCTCGAAGCCCTGATTACGCGCGCGGTGTTCTACGACCTCGTCGACCTCGGTACGACACATGACGTTGCGGGCAGCGAACGCTTCGGTGTCTGGAGTTGCGGCGAGTTCTTTGCGATGGCGGATGCCGCCGAGCTTGAATTGTGATCATGGACGGGCCGATCTCCCCCCACCTGCTGGCTCCGGACAGCCTGCGCCGCCTGGCGCGCCAGCGACTTGCACAGCGCGCGCCGGCGGCAAGCACATCGTCGCCGGAAATCGCCACCAAGGGCGATCACGAGCTGAACCCGGAGATGACTTCCTGGCTCGAACCGGGTGTGGTGTACCGCGACGCCGCCGTGCTGGTGCCTCTGGTCGACAGGCCGAGCGGGCTGCACGCGTTGTTCATTCAGCGCACCGATGGCCCGGACGTCCATGCGGGACAGGTTGCGTTTCCGGGCGGCAAGATCGAGCGCCACGACCCGGGGCCGATCGAGGCGGCGCTGCGGGAAGCGGAAGAAGAAACCGGCGTGAGCCAGGATTTCGTCGAAGTGCTCGGTTTCCTCGATTTCTACCGCACCGGCACGCGGTTCCGGATCGCACCGGTGGTCGGGATCGTGAGCGAAGGTTTTACGCTGGTGCCCGACCCCGTGGAAGTGGCGGAGATTTTCGAGGTGCCGCTGGCGTTCCTCATGGATCCGGCGAACCATAAGACGGACAGCCGTGTCTGGCAGGGCAAAGAGCGGTTCTTCTATGCCATGCCCTATGGCGAGCGCTATATCTGGGGAGCGACCGCGGGGATTCTCCGCAATATGTTCGAGCGTCTCTACGCCGACCATATCTGAAGTCCAGACGAAACCCGAGACCACCCCCGAGAGAAACAATGCATACCGACGACACCATCAGGACAGATCTCAAGGGAGCCGCATGGCTTGAGGCGGCGTCTTTGCAGCGGGTCTTCGATGCCCTGGAGACGCGCGGCGCGGCCCGTGTCGCAGGTGGCGCCGTGCGGGACGGACTGCTTGGCCGGCCGGTTGACGATGTCGATGTGGCAACCACTCTTGCTCCGAGTGAGGTCGTCGAAGTGCTTGGCGAAGGCGGGATCAAGACCATTCCGACCGGACTGGATCACGGGACGATCACCGCCGTTGCAGGCGATGGCGAGGCGGATGTCTATCAGGTCACGACATTACGTGTGGATGTCGAGACGGACGGGCGCCGCGCCAAGGTTGCGTTCACCGACGACTGGGCCGCCGATGCCGGCCGCCGCGACTTTACGATGAATGCACTTTACTGCGACAGGGGCGGGGCGCTGTTCGACCCTTTGGGCGGCTATGACGACCTGTCTCGCGGATTTGTCCGGTTTGCCGGCGAGGCGCGGGAGCGCATCGAAGAGGACTATCTGCGCATTCTGCGGTTTTTCCGTTTCAATGCGGTGTTTGGCGGCGATCGGTTCGATGCGGAAGGGCTGCGCGCCTGTGAGGAGTGCCGGGCCGGGCTGGACAGCCTGTCGCGCGAGCGGGTTCACGAGGAGTTGTTCAAGTTGTTGCCGGCGCCCGGCGCGCTGGCGACGGTAAAGGTCATGGCGGACAGTGGAATCCTAGAACATGTTCTGCCCGGCACCTTCGATGTCGGCCGGTTCGAGCGGATCTGCGCCATTGAGGATGGAACCGGACGTTCGCCCGATGGTCTGTTGCGTCTGGCATCGCTGGTCCTGCGGAAGGCGGGGGATGCGGATCTCCTGCGCGGCGGTCTCAAATTGACCAATGTGCAAAGCGACAGGCTTGCTGGGCTTGAGGCGAAGTCCTCAGCCGTTGATCCGGACCTGACCGAGCCGGCCCGCCGAGAAGCGCTTTATCGTTCCGGCCTGCCTGCATTCGAGGATGCGGTCCTGTTCAACTGGGCCGCGTCGGGCGCTGACGCAGACGACGGGCGATGGAAGGACCTTCTGGCGCTGGGTCGGTCTTGGGCGGTGCCGAGGTTTCCCCTGCGTGGCTCCGATCTTCTGGCGCTCGGCGTTACGCCGGGGCCGCAGATCGGCGACATCCTCGACCGGGTCGAGGCATGGTGGGTGGGGCAGGGTTTCCCGGAGGATGAAACTTCTCTGCGGGCCCATCTTGAAACCGTTATCGCGGCCTGCGACAAGGACCAGTGAATGACGATGGATGCTCCCGGGCCGGGAGCGGCGCGAAGGAATGATCGATGAACTATCGGACGCTCGGCCAAAGCGGCTTGAAGGTCTCTCCAATCTGTCTCGGCACCATGATGTTCGGCAAAGAGACGGCGCCGGCCCAGGCCCGCAAGATCATCGATCATGCCGGCGCCGCGGGGGTGAACTTCATCGACACCGCCGATCAGTATGTGACGGGGCGTTCGGAGGAGGTGGTCGGGGCGGCCATCAGGGCACAGCGCTACGACTGGGTGCTCGCCACCAAGGTTGGCAATTCCATGGGCGAGGGGCCGGATCGCCGGGGCCTGAGCCGGCGCTGGATACTGCGCGCTGCGGAGGACTCGCTGGCCCGGCTGAAGACCGACTGGATCGACATCTACTATCTGCATCTCGAAGATCACACGACGCCCCTCGAAGAGACCGTTTTCGCAATCGGCGATCTGATCGCCCAAGGCAAGATACGGTATTTCGGCGTGTCCAATTTCCGCTCCTGGAGGATCGCCGAGATCGTTCGCCTGTGCGGGCTCATGGGTGTGCCCAAACCAGTGGTCAGCCAGCCCTACTACAACGCCTTTAACCGCCAGCCCGAGGTCGAGCATTTGCCGGCATGCGGCCACTACGGGCTGGGCGTGGTGCCCTACAGCCCGCTGGCGCGTGGCGTTCTGACCGGCAAGTATGCCAGTGGCGCGAAGCCGGACGCGAGGAGCCGGGCCGGCCGCGGCGATGCCCGCATGCTGGAGAGCGAATGGCGCCCCGAATCGCTCGCCCTTGCGCAACAGGTGGCGGAACGGGCGCAGGGCCTCGGCGTGACCGGTGTGGACCTGGCGGTCGGCTGGGTCCTCAACAACCGGTTCGTCACATCGGTTCTCGCCGGTCCGAGAACCCTTGACCAGTGGAAGGGTTATCTGCGCGCCATCGAGTATCGCTTCACGGCGGAGGACGAGGCCTTCTTCGACACGCTGGTGGCGACGGGGCATCCCTCGACGCCGCGCTATAACGATCCGCGCTATCCGATCGAGGGACGCGCAACACATACGCAACCAACAGTTTGCGGTGACGCACCGCAGGACTGAAATACGGCAGCGTCGATCTCCGTCATAACAGTGGGAATAATCCAGGAAGGCGTCACGCAGTATGGAAAAGTTCGGTATCGGCCAGGCCGTTCGCCGTCGTGAGGACGAACGCTTCCTCAAGGGCGAGGGGCGCTACATCGATGACATCACACTGGCGGATCAGGTGTTCGCGGTGGTGGTGCGTTCGCAGCACGCTCACGCGCGGCTCATGTCGGTCGACGTGACCGATGCCGCCGCGGTGCCCGGCGTGGTGCGCATCGTCACCATTGAAGACTGCCACGCCGAAGGGCTGGGCACGATCCCGAGCATGACCGCCGTCGACGGCATCGACCAGGACACGTTGCAGCATCCGCCGCGCCACCCGCTGGCGGACGGGGTGGTCAAATATGTCGGGGAGCCAATCGCATTCATTGTCGCGGAAACACTTGCCCAGGCCCGCGATGCGGCGGATCTGGTGATGATCGACTACGACGAACTGCCACCAGTGGTGGACCTCGCCACCGCGCTCGACGCAGCGACGCCGCGGGTCTGGCCGGACCATGACGGCAACCGGGCCTTCCGCTTCACCAAGGGCGATGCGGCTGCGGTGGCGGCTGTGTTCGACGCGGCGCCCCATGTGGTTTCGCTCGACCTGATCAACAACCGGGTGGCGCCTTCGGCCATCGAGCCGCGCGGCTCGATCGGGGAGTTCGATGCCGATACCGGACGCCTCACCCTGCATGTGTCCGGCCAGGCTGTGCACGGCAACAAGATGCAGATGGCGACCGCGGTCTTCAAAGTGGAACCGGATCAGATCCGCGTCGTCGCGGCTGATGTGGGCGGCGGTTTCGGCGCCAAGAACTTCGTCTATCCGGAAAACCTTCTCGTCATGCTCGCCGCCAAACTGGTGGGCCGGCCGGTCAAGTGGATCGCCGAGCGCACCGAGACATTCTTTGCCGAAATTCACGGCCGCGATCATGTGACCCATACCGAACTGGCGGTCGGCGACGACGGCAAATTTCTGGGGTTGAGGGTCAAGACCATCGCCAATATGGGGGCCTATCTTTCGAGCATGGCCCCGGTCATACCGACGGCGGCGAGTTGGGTGTCGATGGGCGGCGCCTATGACATTCCGGCGGTCTATATGGAGGTCGACGCCGCGTTCACCAACACCGTGCCGGTCGATGCCTATCGCGGTGCCGGA
>JAJFHL010000125.1 GCA_021775615.1 Hyphomicrobiales bacterium | reverse complement strand
GACGACGGCGACGAGGCCGGCAAGAGCACCGAAAATCCCAGGCCGGACGACTTTGAGTTTTTCAAGGATGTGGTCACGGGTGTCGTGCGCGACCAGCGTGACATCGACCCGAAGATCAACGACTGCCTGGCAAAGGGCTGGCGCCTGGAGCGGCTCGACAGCATTTTGCGGGCGATTTTACGCGCCGGCACATATGAACTCGGCCACCGCACGGATGTGCCCTCGGCGGTCGTGATAAATGAGTACCTTGATGTCGCGCACGCATTTTTCGAAGGCGATGAGCCGAAGTTCATAAATGGCGTGCTTGATCGTCTTGCGCGCCAGGTGCGTGAGGCGGAAACCGTCCGATAGTCGCGTTAATAGCGTAGGGTCTGCTGAATACCATGGTTGTGGTGTTGGTTTGACCAGATTGTTCCACTGTCGTGGTGTGAGGAGGAAGGACATGCTGGGCATATTCGACGACGATCAGCGCGCCAGTGGGTCAATCTGGTCAAATCCCTTCGGGGCGCGGCCCATTTGGCCTCTGGACAACGTTGCGAAAGGCTTGAAGTGGTCTGCACTACGGCGCCTTTCGCGCCCTGCCAGCAGTCAAATGAGCCACGCCAACGCCATAACCATGGTATTCAACAGACCCTAGTGTCGTGTGTAATGTTGTCCGGCGAGCAGCAACTCATTCAAGAGGTATTTGCCCCCCTGGCGAAGAACGCCGCCGGGGCATTCGGCCTGCGCGATGATGCGGCCGTACTGCACGGTGAGCCGGAAACGGATCTGGTGATCACCACCGACGCCGTGGTCGAAGGCACGCACTTTTTGCCCGATGATCCGGCCGATCTGATTGCGCGCAAGGCACTGCGCACCAATCTCTCCGATCTCGCCGCAAAGGGCGCCGAGCCCGGCGGATATCTTGTGGCCCTGGCGACACCGGCCAGATGCGACCGCGACTGGATCGAAAGGTTCGCCGACGGGTTGGCCGCCGATCAAAAGGAGTTCGGCTGTTACCTGCTGGGCGGAGACACGGTCCGCACCGAGGGGCCGGTGGCGGTATCGATCACCGCGACAGGAGCGGTGCCGAAAGGCGCCATCAAGCGCAGAAGCACGGCCAGGGCCGGTGAGCTCATCTACATAACAGGCACCATCGGCGACAGTTATCTGGGCTTGAAGGCGCGCCGGGGGGATCAGTTTGCGGGAACCGCGACAACACAGCAACGCCGCTTTCTGTGCGACAGGTATCAGGTGCCGCAACCTCGCGTCGGTTTCGTACCCGCAGTCCGGGCCTACGCTTCCGCCGCCATGGATGTTTCCGACGGGCTTGCCGGCGATCTTGCCTTGTTGTGTGACGCATCCGGCGTCTCCGCTCAGGTCGACCTGACCCAGGTCGCTCTGTCTGACGCCGCGCGCGCTATACTTGAAGGTGAACTTGCATCGCTCGAAGAGCTTATGAGCGGTGGAGACGACTACGAGCTTTTGATGAGCGTTCCGCCCAATTCGGTCTATGCCCTGGAGAGCGCGGCACGGCGTTTGGGTGTGCCGGTCAGCCGAATCGGCAGGGTGGCCGCGGGCGGCGAGCCGCCGGTGTTCTACGGTGCCGGCGGTGCGGTTATCGAGTTCGAGAAGGCATCATATAGCCACGTCGAGTAAAAGGGTTTGCGCGACCGATAAAGCAAACTAGTGTCGCGGCCATGTCAGCCGTTGCCTCCTCGCCAGTCCTGATTGACGACGCGCGCGCCAAGCGCAATACCATTCTGCTTTCGGCGGCGCATGCGCTCTATGGAATGAATGCGGTGCTGATCATCGCTTCAGGCGGTCTCATCGGGCAGATGCTCGCCGACGACAAGGGCTTGGCTACTCTGCCGGTTTCGACCTTTGCGACCGGCGCCGCACTGGTCACGGTGCCCGCGGCGCTCTTCATGCGACGGGTCGGGCGCCGCATCGGCTTCCTCACCGGCGCCCTGTTTGCGCTGGCCGGGGCACTGATTGCCATCTACGCGATCTACACTCGCGATTTCTGGTTGTTTTCGTTCGCCACCTTTCTGACCGGCGGGTATCAGGCGTTCGCCCAGCACTACCGGTTCGCGGCGGCGGATGTCGCGAGTGAAAGCTTCAAGGCAAAGGCCATTGCCTGGGTGCTGATCGGCGGTCTGTTCGCTGCCGTCCTGGGGCCGATGCTCATCATATGGACGAAGTCGATCTTCGATCCGGTGCTGTTCGCCGGCAGCTACATGACCGCCGCGGCCCTCGCCGTCGCGGCCATGGGTGTTCTGGCATTCATCGACCTTCCGATTCCCCGCCCAGCTTCGGACACTTCAGGCGCGCGTCCGTTGTCGCAGATCCTGTGCCAGCAAAAACTGGTGGTCGCAATCCTCTGTGGAACGGTGTCTTACGGCATCATGAATTTGATGATGACGGCCAGTCCCCTGGCCATGGTCGGATGCGGTTTCAGCATTGATTCTGCCACCTATGTCATCCAGTGGCATGTGCTGGCGATGTACATCCCGAGTTTCTTCACCGGTCATTTGATCAACCGTTTCGGCAAGGAAAAGATTATCGCCACCGGTTTGGTGTTGCTGGCCATCTGTGCCGTCATCGCGCTGTCCGGCCTCGGGATTGTCAATTTCGGCCTTTCTCTGATCCTTCTCGGTGTCGGCTGGAACTTCGGATTCGTCGGGGCGACCGCCCTCGTGACCGATTGTTATCGTCATTCCGAGAAGAATAAAGTACAGGCCGTCAACGACTTATGTGTTTTTGGCACAGTTGCCTGCGCCTCGTTCACATCCGGAAAGCTTCTCAATTCAATCGGCTGGGATGCGATTTCCTGGAGTGTCATTCCATTGAGCTGCGTGACGCTCCTCCTGCTGGCCTGGCTGATGTTCTCACAGCGTCATGTCCAGGCCGCGGCCTGAGCTGGTTCGTGCGGCAATCTGTCTCGCCTCACTCTTAGACCTACGTTGGTTGCCTTGACTGCGCAGTTTTGGCATGTTCCGCGCGACCTAACGGGGTGCTTAGGGGAAGCACGGCAGCGGCGCGCATCTGATTCAGGGGAGCGCCGTTCGGCGTGTCTTGGCATCCGCCTTAACACAGCAAGGATATTGCAATGGACTCTGCTATTTGGCTGGTAATTGCCTGCGGCGCGCTTGCGCTCGTCTACGGCATCTGGGCCACGCAATCGGTCATGGCCGCGGATGCAGGCAATGAGCGCATGCGGGAAATTGCCGGCGCCATCCAGGAAGGCGCTCAAGCCTACCTGACGCGCCAGTACACGGCCATCGCCATCGCGGGTGCGGTGATTTTCGTGATCGTCGCATTCCTACTTTCACTGCCGGTAGCGATCGGGTTCGCCGTTGGCGCCACCCTGTCGGGTGCTGCCGGGTTCATCGGCATGCTGGTTTCAGTGCGTGCCAACGTGCGCACCACACAGGCGGCGAGCAAGAGCCTTGCTGCCGGCCTCGAAATCGCCTTCAAGTCGGGCGCCATCACAGGCATGCTGGTTGCCGGTCTCGCCCTTCTGGCGGTGTCGGTGTACTACATGATCCTCACCGATTTTGCCGGATATGGTGCAACCGACAGGACAGTCATCGACGGGATGGTGGCACTTGGCTTTGGCGCCTCGCTGATCTCGATCTTCGCCCGTCTTGGCGGCGGTATCTTCACCAAGGGTGCGGACGTCGGCGGCGACATGGTCGGCAAGATCGAAGCCGGCATCCCCGAAGACGATCCGCGCAACCCCGCCACCATTGCGGACAACGTTGGCGACAATGTCGGCGACTGCGCCGGCATGGCGGCGGACCTGTTCGAGACCTATGCCGTGACCATTGTCGCGACCATGGTGCTGGCCTCGATCTTCTTTGCCAGTTCAGGCACCGTCGGAAACATGATGCTCTATCCGCTGACGATTGGCGCGGTTTGCGTCATCACGTCGATCATCGGCACATTCTTCGTCAAGATGGGCTCAAGCCAGTCGATCATGGGTGCGCTCTACAAGGGCGTCATCGTCACCGGCGTGCTCTCGCTGATCGTTCTTTGGCCGCTGACCGACTACGTCGTCGGCATGGACACGGTGTTGTTCGCAGGAGCCAAAAGCTTCACCGGATGGGACCTTTATCTCTGCGGTGCGGCCGGTCTTGTCGTGACCGCCCTGATCATCGTCATCACCGAGTACTACACGGGCACCAACTACCGCCCCGTCAAGAGTGTGGCAAAGGCCTCGACAACGGGTCACGGCACCAACGTGATCCAGGGGCTTGCCGTCTCGCTCGAAGCGACCGCGCTGCCCGCGATCGTTATCATTGCCGGCATCATCGTCACCTTCAATCTGGCGGGCCTGTTCGGTATCGCCATCGCGGTGACCACGATGCTCGCCATTGCCGGTCTCATCGTCGCGCTCGACGCCTTCGGCCCGGTCACCGACAATGCCGGTGGTATTGCCGAGATGGCTGATCTGCCAGAAGAAGTGCGTAACACGACCGATGCGCTCGACGCGGTCGGCAACACCACGAAGGCGGTGACCAAGGGCTATGCCATCGGTTCGGCCGGACTGGGCGCGCTCGTGCTCTTCGCGGCCTATACGGAGGACCTCAAGTTCTTCGCGGCGAACGCGGAGCAATTCCCGTATTTCGCCGATGTCGGAACGGTCGACTTCTCGTTGTCCAACCCATATGTCGTCGTCGGGCTGTTCTTTGGCGGATTGTTGCCGAACCTGTTTGGCGGCATCGCCATGATGGCGGTCGGCCGCGCGGCGGAGTCCGTGGTCAACGAAGTGCGCCGGCAGTTCAAGGAAAAGCCGGGCATCATGAAAGGCACCGAACGGCCCGACTACGGCCGTGCCGTGGACATGCTGACCAAAGCGGCGATCAAGGAGATGATAATCCCTTCGCTGCTGCCGGTGCTTTCGCCGATTGTCTGCTATTTCGCGGTCTTGGCCATCGCTGGTAAGGCTGCGGCTTTCGCTGCCGTCGGTGCGATGTTGCTGGGCGTCATCATCACAGGGCTCTTCGTGGCGATTTCCATGACCGCAGGTGGCGGTGCCTGGGACAACGCCAAGAAGCTGATCGAGGATGGCGCACATGGCGGCAAGGGATCTGAAGCCCACAAGGCCTCGATCACCGGTGACACGGTCGGCGACCCCTACAAGGATACAGCCGGCCCGGCGGTGAACCCGATGATCAAGATCACCAACATCGTGGCTTTGCTGTTGCTGGCGGTGCTGGCTCACTAAGCCGGCACGCGCACAACAAACGCAAAAGGCGCTGCACGATATGTGCGGCGCCTTTTTTCATGCTCCGATGTCGGTACTGCGACCTACTGCCCGGCGCCTGGGTCGAACCGGCCGACATTGTTGAACAGCTGCTGCAGAACGTTGAGTTCCTTGCCGCGTGTCGGTGTGGTCCGGTCGGTAAAGTTTATGATCTTGCCGTCTTCCAGGCCGTAGTGGCCGAAACCACTGACCCGGGCCTCGCCATCGAAGCGCACCGCGAGAATTTCGCGGTCGACAACTTCCGGCGGCAGGAACGCGGTGGTCTCCACGACACTTGATATGTAGTAAAAGCTCTCACCAAGCGTATCGATGGTTGCGGTCGTGGATGGTGAGCCGAGCAGGGCCTGGACTTCCGCCTTGCTCATGCCAACCTGCACCTTTTCAATCTCTTCGGCGCGCGGCAGGTAACCCCGGTAATCGGTGAGCGGTTCCACGGGGCTGCATGCCGCGATGCCCAACGCGAAAGCGGCGGTCGTCGCAAGGATCAGCGGTTTCATTCTTGTTTTCATGGTTCCGGTCGGGATCATTCGGTTAAGACTTTACTTTATGCAAGCACTTCTCCACAAGATGGCCGAGATCCCGCACTCCTTGAACTATCGTGCAACCGGCACGATTTCAACAGCTGAATCGCCTCACGCCGACTTTTGGTTACCGACCCGGCGGCATGACCCTGGCCGACAAACATGTTCAAACTGTTCCGAGAAAATGTAGAGCAACAAGCTGCCGATAGCATTTACGCAGCGATTGTGGCGCAGGCGCGGCGCCCTGAGTTTTACATCGACGCCGGCGTACCGGATACGCTCGACGGCCGCTTCGACGTGCTGGTCATTCACGCATTTCTGTTCTTCCACCGCCTGAAGGGAGAGGGAGATGCGGCGCAGAAATGCGGCCAGCTTGTGTTCGATGCCATGTTCGCGGACCTCGAACAGAATCTTCGGGAAATGGGGGTTGGCGATATGTCGATCGGTAAAAAGGTGCGCAAGATGGGGTCGGCCTTTTATGGCGCCACCAAGGCTTATGACGAGGGCCTGGCGCACCACCCGACGCAACCCGAAGTTCTGACCGATGCCCTCAGGCGCAATGTGTTTGCGGAAGCCGTGGCAAACGACGGCGCATCGCGACTGGCGGACTACATGACCAGGTGTGCCGAATCACTAAGCCAGCAAAACATCGATGTGCTCCTCAGCGGCAACGTTGCCTTCCCCGAAGCGAAGTCTCAAGCTTAAGAGCGGAGGCGTTCAGGTAATGTCCCAACTTCATCATCACGGGTATGAGTTCAGGAGGCCGTTCAGCCGTTCTGAACTGCTCAAATCCGACCGTGTTCTGGAAATCACGGCAACACGGGAAGAGCGTGAGGCACTGGCCGCAAGGCTCGGCGTCCCGGCGATTCGCGCCCTCGAGGCCAAAATTCAGATTGTCCTCTGGCGCCGCAACGGTCTTGCCGTGTCCGGTCGGTTCCACGCTGTTGTTGTTCAGACCTGTGTGGTCAGCCTTGAGGACTTTGATGCAACAATCGAACAGGAGTTCACCGCCCGCTACACCGACGCGGATGATCCGGTGCTCAAGCCGGCGGAAGGCAGCGAAGGGGAGATCGTGGTTGATCCCCTCGGTGACGATGAACCGGAAATCCTGATCGAAGGCGGGGCGGATCTGGGAGAGCTGGTCGCCGAGAATCTGGCAACCGCTCTTGACCCCCATCCGCGCAAACCAGGCAGCGACTTCCAGGAGGTGCTGGCCGAGCTGCCATCGTCGAGGGCGCCGTCCGGCGATGATGTCGAAAACCCGTTTGCGGTGCTGAGACACCTGAAACGGTCAGATGACAAACGCTGAGGTGAAGGTCTGAATCGGCCTTGTCACCATGCGGAGATTATGGTTGTCACGAAACCTTTATGGGGTATTGTCCCAACCAGTTGGGGCCCAGGCTGCAAATCGTCTCCAATGAGATCCCGGAACCCCACACACGAGCAGAATGTCGGATATCTTGACAATAGCTGTGGACGGAATGGGGGGAGATGCCGGCCCAGAGATGGTGGTGCCCGGTCTCGCAATTTCGCTTGAGCGCAATCCGGAAGTGAGATTTCTCGTTTTCGGAGACGAAAATCTGCTCGGGCCCGAGCTCGCCAAGTATCCCTCTCTTCAAAAGGCCTGCGAAGTCATCCACACCGATGTTGCGGTCGCAATGGACGACAAGCCGAGCCAGGCACTTCGCCGTGGCCGGCGTACATCGAGCATGTGGCTGGCGATTTCCGCGGTCAAGGACGGGGATGCCCAGGTGGCCATATCGGCAGGGAACACCGGTGCCCTGATGGCGATGGCAAAAGTCATCCTGAAAACCATGGCCGGCATCGAACGCCCCGCAATTGCCGCCATCTGGCCGACCCTTGACGGCGAGAGCATCGTTCTGGATGTCGGAGCGACGATTGGTGTCGATGCCAAGATGCTGGTTGAATTCGCCGTTATGGGCGAGGCAATGGCACGCACCATATTCGGCCTGCAGCGGCCGACGGTCGGCCTCCTCAACATCGGTGTCGAAGAGGTGAAGGGTCTCGAAGAGATCAGGATCGCCGGACGTCTTTTGAAGGAAGCCAACCTGCCGATCGAATATTGCGGGTTTATCGAAGGCAGCGATATTGGCCAGGGCAAGGTAGACGTTGTGGTGACTGAAGGTTTCACCGGGAACATTGCCCTGAAAACCGCGGAAGGAACCGCAAAGCAGATTTCAGGGTGGCTTCGCGCCGCCATGAGCCGGACACTTTCGGCCCGCATCGGATACGTGTTTGCGCGCGGCGCCTTCGCCGCCCTGCGCGAGAAACTGGATCCAAGGACCATGAATGGCGGCGTCTTTCTCGGTCTCAATGGTATCGTGGTCAAAAGTCACGGTGGAACCGATGGCTTTGGTTTTGCGAGCGCCATTGATCTGGCTCTCGATATGGCACGTAACGAACTGGTGGCGCGCATCGCACGTGACCTTGGCCGTTATCATGCGCCGGACGTGCCGGCCGCACAGCCCGCAGAAAAGGTGAATGCTTCGTGAGCACAATTCGTTCCGTAGTACTTGGTTGCGGGTCCTATCTGCCCGAGCGGGTGCTGACCAATGCCGAACTGTCAAAAATGGTCGACACCAGTGATGAGTGGATTGTAGAGCGCACCGGTATTCGCGAGCGGCACATTGCGGCTGAAGGCGAGTACACTTCGGACCTTGCCATTGCGGCAGCCAGGCGGGCGATCGAAGATGCCGGAATTGATGCGCAGGATATCGATCTGATCGTGCTGGCGACGTCGACGCCCGATTACACGTTCCCCGCTACCGCCGTGACGGTCCAGGCGGAACTCGGCATCACCCAGGGCGCCGCCTTCGATGTTCAGGCCGTCTGCACCGGTTTTGTCTATGCCATGGCCACCGCCGACGCCTTCATTCAGTCCGGCCAGCATAAGCGCGCCCTGGTGATCGGCGCTGAGACGTTTTCCAGGATTCTTGATTGGGAAGACCGTGGCACCTGCGTGATCTTCGGTGACGGGGCCGGCGCCGTGGTGCTCGAGGGCCGGAAGACCAATGGCGCCGCGGACGAACGCGGCATCATTTCCACCCGCATCAGAGCGGATGGCCGGTATCAGGACAAACTCTATGTCGACGGCGGCCCGTCGGCGACACAGACGACCGGACACCTGCGCATGCAGGGCCGCGATGTCTTCAAACACGCGGTCGTCAACATTGCCAGTGTGATGGAGGAGGCGCTGGCCGAGGCCGGCGTTGACGCCAAGGACGTTGACTGGTTCGTGCCGCATCAGGCCAACAAGCGCATTCTTGACGGCACGGCGCGGCGATTTGGCATCCCCGAGGAACGGGTCGTCGTCACCGTCGACAAGCACGGGAACACGTCCGCCGCCTCGATACCGCTGGCCTTGGATGTGGCGTGCCGGGACGGCCGGATCAAGCAGGGTGACATGGTGCTCATGGAAGCGATGGGCGGGGGCTTTACCTGGGGCGCCGTGCTGGTGCGTTGGTAGCTGGCGTTGCGCGCGGTGATCACCGAAAAAAAGGGCGGCATACCCGGCATTATCTATTTGAATTCGTTGACTTAGGTAGTATTGACCACAGCCGGGCAAGTGCAATAGGTTGTTCCGACAACGGAGAGCGAGGGATCCCAAATGGGGGGAAACACACTTACAAGGGCAGACCTGAGTGATGCGGTCCACCAGCAAGTCGGATTGTCTCGCACCGAATCTGCGGATCTTGTAAAATCCATACTTGATCATGTGACCGAAACCCTTGTCGAAGGAGAGACGGTCAAGCTGTCCTCTTTCGGCACCTTCATGGTGCGCAGCAAGAGTGGCAGGATGGGCCGCAACCCCAAGACCGGGGAGGAGGTGCCGATCACGCCGCGCCGCGTACTGGTGTTCCGGCCGAGCCATGTGCTCAAGGACATGATCAACGAAGACGGCTCGGGTGACGCCGAGTAGGGCATGGACTGGGTGGCAACTCCGGCACTCTCTATCGGGTAGGCCGGAACAAGAGGTGCGGCGGTGGATAAATCACCTGAGGCGTTCCGGACCATCAGCGAGGTGGCCGAGGAACTTGACGTACCGCAGCATGTATTGCGGTTCTGGGAAAGCAAGTTTACGCAAATCAAGCCCATGAAACGCGGCGGCGGCCGCAGGTACTACCGGCCGCACGATATTGAACTGCTGCGCGGAATTCGCTATCTGCTCTATGGCGAGGGTTACACCATCCGTGGAGTTCAGAAGATCCTGAGAGAACACGGCGTGTCTTTCGTGACCGAAAGCGGCGCCAACGCAACGATGACACATCCCAAACCGCGTCCGGTGCCGGGGCAGGAAGGCCTCTCGCCGCCGCCGCAGCTTGATCCTGAGTTGCTCAAGGCGGCTCAGGAAGCCTCGGGTCTCAGTCAGGAGCAGGTGCAACTGCTTCAGGCAACGCTCTACGAGTTGTCGGAGATCCGGCGATTGCTCGACGACACGCCCTAGACCCTTTCTTCTTCTCACGGAAACGCTTGATGGCGCCAAATCGGTTCGCTCGGCAAGGCGCGGTTCACGCCGTGGTCTTGCTGACCACAAGTGGGCCGTAACGCGGTCAGTGGGCGTGAAAACCCGGTCAAGTGATTCCGTAAGAAGAAGAAAGGGTCTAGGCGAGATCTATGCGGTGGCCGCCAGCTGCCGGTGAATGACCAGTGCGCCGGCGATGTTTACAATCGCCGCCAGCGCAAAAACCTCCTGAATGTTCAGCCCCTGAGCGAGCAACGCCGTTGTCACCAGCGCGCCGGCAACAGTGAACAGTGCAATCACGATGTTGCCTGCCGCAATGGTTCTGGCGCGCACTGCCATGTCGCTCCGCGCCTGCACGAGTGCATAAAGAGGAACTGAATAGACCCCGGCAAAGAACGCCAGGGAAAACAGATCAAAGGACAGCCGCCAGGCCGTGGGCTGGGGCAGGAACGCCGCAAGATCAAGGAGCTCGGCAGGCACACCGGCATTCCTGGTGGTCAGCCAGAGGTCCATCGCGCACACCGAAAGGCCGGCAGCCGACAGAAACACGAATCGCGAAGATATGATGGACCGCAAGAGGCGGTTGCACACCAGTGCACCGATCCCGATTCCAATTGTGAACACCGCCAGAAACCAGGTGACGATGGTCTCGTCGCCGCCGACCGCAAACTTGGTGAAGGGGGCAAGCTGGGTGACATAGAGCCCTCCCATCATCCAGAACCAGGCAATGCCGATGACGCTCCAGAACACAGAATCATTCTGGTTGACGAACCGCAGAAGCTTGAACGTCTCCGTCACCAGATTGAGCTTCAATGCCATTGAGGGAGACGACGCGGTCGCATGGGGGACGGCCCGCGCGCACATATAGCCCCCGAGCGCGACAACGATCATGAGAACGGATACCACGGTTCCCCCAGTCTCGCCGGCGATCAGCATCGCCCCCATGATGGAGCCGAACAGGATCGCCAGAAATGTTCCGAATTGCAGGAAGCCGTTGCCGCTGATCAACTCCCGCTCGTCCAGATGTTGCGGCAGCACGGCGAACTTGACGGGGCTGAAGAAGGTCGACTGGGTGCCGAACAAAAACAGCACGAGGAGCAGGAGTATCGCATTGTTCAAGGCGAACGCCACCGCCGCAAAGATCGCCAGGATCACCTCGGCGAGCTTTACCTTGCGAATAATGAACGATTTTTCATAGCGGTCCGACAGTTGTCCGGCGAGCGCGGAGAACAGAAAGTAGGGCAGAATGAACAACCCGGTCGCAACCGCCGCCAACTGCGCCGGCGGCAAGGGAGCTTCATGCGCAAGGCGATATGTGACCAGCACAATCAGCGCATTGCGAAAAATATTGTCGTTGAGCGCGCCCAGTCCCTGTGTGAGAAACAGGGGCAGAAAGCGAGCACTGACAAGCAGGCCCAGCTGCGACATTGGCAGTTCCCCATTGCCCCTGCACCGTCCATACAGGGTTGTTGATGCCCTGTCATGCGGCAATCCATGAGGTGGAATTCGCGCCGCAATCAAGACGAAGAGCCCGAAATGCACAAATTGCGCCAAGTGTCCGGAGATTGACGCCGTCATCCAATGGTGCGGACGGATCGGTGCCGTGCCGCTTGGGCCGCCGCGTTGTTGACCGGGTCAGGGTTGTTCTGTGATAGTGACCCGCACACGGGCGTTGTGCGCATTGGGTGGATGGTTGCAGAATTGGAAAGTCGTTTTGAGGTTTAAGTCCATGAGCGTTTCTGAAAAGAGCCCCTTGGCGCAAAGGATCGCCCTGTTCCTGTCGATGGTCGCTGTCGCTTTTTTGATGTCCTACGGCACCGCATCGGCATGTGCCTGTTGCGGCACCTATCAGGTGGTGAATGTCGCGAACTGGGATGTATTGAACATTCGCTCCGGGCCCAGCGCCCGGCATTCGATCATCGGCACCTTCGCCCCGTACACGGGCTGCATCGTGCTCACCGGCCAGCGCTACGGCAACTGGGTGAGGGTTAGCGGCAACGGCCAGGTCGGTTGGGTGAACGGGCGCTATTTGAGATACGTCCCCTAGGCGTGCTCGCAGGAATGCCGCGCATTCGATTATTTGTTGACGAAAATCCCGTTAAAAGCTGTCACGAATACCCGGAGAATTGCACGACGATCCTTAAAACCATCGCAGGATTCGCGGCGTAGCCTTGGCCCTCATGAAACAGGTAGTGACCAGGCTTTACCCCTTCTGCGTCTTCTCGGCGGTTCTGGTTCTTGCGGACACTCACTGGCCGCAGTCGGTCGAAGCGTTGAGCGCGGTCGGATATCAGCAGGCGTTGGGCGCCCAGATACTGGACTTCCTCGCCGCCCTGCTGGAGCCCATTGACTTCATTCGCTGAATCGGGATCCAGAATAGTGGATGCGGGTTTCCGCGCGCTCCGCCGATTAAACGGCGGCGGCGAGGATCGAAACCGTGCCGTAGCCTATTCCGGCGAGACCCATGCCGACAATCACCGCGTAAGCGGCGCGTGCGGGAAGCGAGTGCCCGGCCTCGGCGCCGACCTTGTCGCATGGCCATATCAACTCGACCAGCGCAAAGCCGGTGCATGCGATCCAGAATGCATCGACGCCCGTCATCTGCGACAGCCCCGGGATCTCGAACGCACCGCGCGCAACGCCATACAGAGCAACGAAAACCAATGTGAGAACAGGCGAGATCAAAACCCGCAATCCGCCTGACCTGAAGAGTGATTCTGCCGTCATGGTGGCGGAGACTACTCTTGAGACCCGTACCGGTGCAATGGGCATGTGAAATCTGATCCTGGGGCGGGTACTGCCGGTGCATTTCACCTGCGATCGCTATTTGAAGATTTGCCTTGGCGCAATCATATGTGTAAGTAGACAACGCTTTTCAGCGCGGTCGGAGCGTGGCGCAGTCTGGTAGCGCACTTGACTGGGGGTCAAGGGGTCGTAGGTTCGAATCCTATCGCTCCGACCAATCTATTCCCCACTTCCAACACAAAAGTGCGACCCGCATCCGGCGCATTCCGTCCGGTCAGTGCGCAATGGTTTGCGGGGGAAGGGGGCGTGGTGCGTGCTGCGGCCCGTTGTGATGGGACTGTGCCTCACGATGGACCGGCACCGCGACCCGCGGCGTGTTTGCATACATTGCCATCACCCCCCAGATCATTCCGCTCAGGATCCAGAAATGGCGCCAGTGATCGCTGTCGACCACGAGACCTTCGACCGCGAGGCCGAAAAAGCTGGAAAACAACACAATCATCAACGGCGAATGCGGGGTGCGCCGTTGCAGGAAGGCGAGTCCCTTGATCAAGGTGACGATGACGAACAGCAGGTAGGCAAGGCCACCGAACCAGCCTCCGATGATGAGCTGGAACAGATAGACATTGTGCGGCTGCTCGTACCAGTCCGGCAGGAAGCCGTGCGCGCCCAGGCCGAATGGGAAGTCGAGCGCCTTCATGAACGTCAGGTACTGGCCGGCAAACCGGCCATAGGCGGAGCTGTCATACTCCTGGAACGCGAAACGCTGCAGAAACAGGTCGCCGACACCCTCGACATCGAGCAGCGCCATGAGCGTGAAGGAGAGCACCGCGCTCGAGAGCACCATGAACACGATCAGGCGCAGTTTGAAGTTTCGGTCCTCAACGGTGAGAAACCACAGGATGACTGCGGTGAGGCCGGAAAGGGCGAAGTGGCCCCATCCGCCACGTGAGAACGACAGGAACAGCCCAAGCACCAGAACCAAAAGGACGCCGAGATTGAACAGCGACCACAGTGCCGACCGCGATGCCGCCAGATAGATGCAGTAGATCGCCGGGGGCACGAGAAACGGCGCCAGCACGTTGGGGTCCTTGAACGGCCCCTTTGCGCGGCCATAAAGGACAAACTGCTCGGACAGCGAGCCCAGCATTTCGAAATACCCCAGAATGCCGGCAATCGACGCGATGAGGGCGGCAATCACCCATCCGTTCATGATCGCACCGAGAGCACGGCCCTGAAAACGGTAGATGAAACACGCAAAGAACACCGCTACCGCAATGAGCAGCCCGGTGATCGCCATGTGTTTGAGGGTATCCATGTAGTATTCGACGGTCGGCGCCTGACTGGTTCCGATGAGGCTGAAGAGCAGCCATATGCCGAGCAGGACGATCATCAGCGTGATGCTCTTCGGCACCCGCATTCCGCACACGAAGGCCAGCGCGCAAATTCCGATAAAGGCCAGATCAAACGGTGCCGGCTCCACGGTGACGAGGCTGCTGGTGGTCATAAGCAGCCAGACGCAGACGAGAGCTATCGTGTCGATACTCGTTGCTGCGCGGCGCGGCGTGGTCGGGATCGCGGTCAATACGCGTTCTCCGTGTTGAGCAACGCCAGCGGCGTCGTCGCGAGAATGTAGAGGTCGAACGTCAACGACCAGTTCTCGATGTAATAGAGATCATGCTCGACGCGGCGCTCGATCTTTTCGGTCGTGTCCGTTTCGCCGCGCCAGCCCTTCACCTGTGCCCAGCCGGTGATGCCGGGCTTGACCTTGTGGCGGGCGAAATAACCGTCGACCACTTCGGTGTACAGCCGGTCGGCGGCCTTGGCCTGGGTCGCGTGCGGCCGCGGCCCGACAAGCGACAGCTGACCCTTGAGCACGTTGAACAGCTGCGGCAGTTCGTCGAGGCTCGTCTTGCGGATGAAACGGCCGACCTTCGTCACCCGCGGGTCGTCCTTGGTCACCAGCTTGACCGCGCTCCTGTCCGACTGTTCCACATACATGGAACGGAACTTGTAGACCTCGATGAGTTCGTTGTTGAAGCCGTAGCGCTTTTGCTTGAACAGGGCCGGCCCCTTGCTGTCGAGCCGTATGGCAAGCGCCACCAGCGCCATGACCGGAGCCAGGAAAATGATCGCCAGGGCCGCGATGACCCTGTCTTCGATGGTCTTGATGATCATGTCCCAGCCACTCAGGGGCTTGTCGAAGACATCGAAGAAGGGCACCGATCCGATATAGGAATAGGCGCGCGGGCGGAAACGCAACTTGTCGGTATGCGCGCTCAGGCGAATGTCGACCGGCAGCACCCACAGCTTCTTGAGAACTTCCAGCAGGCGGTTTTCCGCGGCGAGAGGCAGCGATACGATCAGCAGATCCACCCGCGTGTTCCGGGCGAACTCGACCAGTTGGGAGACATCGCCAAGCTTGGGATATCCGTTGATCACCGCAGGCGAGCGTTCATCACCACGATCATCGAAAATACCGGTTATGGTGATGTCCATGTCATCGGTTGCCTCGAGCGCCTCGATCAGCTTGCCTGCGCGAGGGCCGCCTCCGACAATGACCGCCGAGCGGTCAAGCCGGCCGTCCTTGTTCCACTTGCGCACAAAGCTGCAGACAAGAAAGCGAAAGCACAACAGGGCGACAAGCCCGAATGCGTACCAGCCGAGCAGCCATACCCGCGAATAGACATCTCCGGCCTTGGTCAGGAACACAATGGTGGTCATCACTCCGAACACAATGCTCCAGGCAAGGGCGACCCGAGCGGACTGCTCGGCAACTCGCAAAAGGGCATGGACCGTGTAAAGGCCGAAAGCCTGGAAAACGATGGGCACCACACCGGACACGATCAGGATGGGGGCCGCGTAGTGGGCCGCTCCCGCCAGCACGCCGTCCGATATGTAGAGCGCCCACAGGTCGACGCCGACCAGGCCGATAACCAACGCCTCCAGCGTGCGAATCGTGCTCAGAATCACGTTAGGTGAAATCCAGGCCGCCGCGCCGCTGGAGGTTTTCTCTTGCGCCCCGGTGGTCGCCGGGACAGTCGTTACGTCGTTCAATCCAGACAGAATATCTGCCGAGGCAAGGGGACGTTCCTTTGGATCTTGGGTGCGCATGGAACCTTCGCTCTTTGTGGTGTCGGTTCAAGATGACACGGAGGTCACTTCGTCAACCGGCACCATGCAAAGGACAAGCCAGGGAAACCAACATGCGCAGTGTGGCGGACACAGCGTTAACGATGTCTTACTCTGCTGCTGATCGGTGTCCGGAAATGGGACCGGCGGCCGCTTTTCGGGCGTCACCGGCATCTGTGTAGAAAGCGGAGACCGCATCGACCATGCGCTCGACGGTGAAACGTGCGTGGACCGAATCCCGAAGTTGCCGGAAGACGTCCGCGGTTGATTGCGGCGATGCGAGTGTCGCGGCCATGGCGTCGGCGAGCACTCCGCTGTCACCAGGCGTCAGCAGCCGACCTGCATGGGCACCGAACATTTCCGGAATGCCGCCGACATTGGTTGCAATGGTGGCTTTCCCCGCCGCCAGGGCTTCCAGGACGATGTAGGGAAACGATTCGGCCCGTGACGGCACAATGAGGACCCGGCCAAGAGCAAACGCCTTGCGGGCCGGCATCGGGTCGCAAAACCGTACATCCCGATCAAGCCCCAATTCACCCACAAGGTCCTTGAAGGCCTGCGCGTCGGGGCCAGAGCCGACAATGACAGCACTGGTGTTTTGAGTTGATTTCACGTCGGCGAGGGCGCGCAGCAGGGTATCGACACCCTTCAAGGTTCTCAATTCACCGATGAACAGGAAATCGGCGGCGTCGGGTGACGGGGCGACCGGTTCGAACTCCCGCTCGTCGACACCGTTGTGGATGACACGGACCGCGCACGAGGGATTGCCGACCTTCTGTCTGTATGTCTCCAGCCCATAGCGGCTTTCGAATATCAGACCCTCGGTAAACCGGCCGAGCAACCGCTCCATGTTTAGGAAAACAAAACCCGACGCGCTCGATCTCGCATAGTGCAGGCTGCCGCCATGCGGAGTGTAGAATGCCTTTTGTGGGCAGCCGATCGAAGCAAACCGGGCAAATGCGCCGCCCTTGGCCCCATGGCCGTGAACGATGTCGGCGTTCAGTGTCCGGCAGCGGTCCCGGATGGCAAGGCCCGTGGTGACGTCCGACGGGGCGATCTGTCGATGCATGGGATAACGGTGCACGCCCAGGGCGCAGATATGTTCAAGATCGCTGAGCGCATCCTCGTAGAGCCGTTCACCCTTGAGCGCATCGCAGATGACGCCGACGGCGAGACCCCGGGCCGCCTGACCTTTGGCCAGGTCGCAGACATGGCGAAACAGACCGCCGACCGGCGCACGCAGGCAGTGGATGACCTTCAACGGAGCGCTCATGGTGTACCTATGCGGTCAACCTGTGGTGAAGCAGATTAGAACCATCTCTCGCGGACATAGATTGTGTCGCCGGGGAGCACGGCCGCCGTTGGCGATAGTTTCATCGATATCGGACCGTCGGTGGTCTGCCGTGTCACGATGACCTTGCCCTGATCGGCTCTTGCCGAGTAGCCGCCGCTCACGGCGATGGCTTTCTGGATGGTCATGCCGCCGATGAAAGGATACTGCCCCGCGGTGGTGACTTCACCGAGCACGAAGACCGGACGATAGGTAATGACCTCAACCGACACATCGGGATTCTTCAGAAAGTCCTTGCGCAGCTTGGCTTCGATCAGGTGCTCGATTTGCGGGGCGGTCATGTCGCCAACCTTGAAGCTCGACAGGAGGGGCATCGACATGTTGCCACGGCTGTCGACGTTGTACTCGTCCGTCAGCTCCTCCTGGCCGAATACCGTAACGCGCAGCCTGTCGCCGCCGCCAATTCGGTATCCGCTCAGAAATGTCGAAACGTCTTGCGCGCCGGGATGAGTACCCAGCCCGTCGGTGTCTGAATTTGAACTGATCTCCTGCACCCTCGGGGTCCAGCCGAGCTGCTCACCCTCCGGCGCCGGAGTATAGAATTCGTCCCACCCCGGCCATCCACCGGTGCACGCACCGAGCATCAGGCAGAGTGCCAAACCAACAGGAAACTTTACGCTGCTCACCGAAACAAACCCCTGTCACTGCAAATGACCTGTTTCGAGACGTACTCCGGTTTGGTCAAGAAACCCTTAATCGGCAGTTTCATTTTGGGGCAGCGTTAAGGGATTAGTTACGTCTGGCGACGCAAAGTGCAGTTTGATTGCAAGGCGATTCTGCCACGGAAATTAGTATTCAGTACCGATATGGATATGTCTTATCAAAGCCATCCAGGCGTGCAGAACCATCCAGCCAACTCGCATTACGTGCCGGAGCAGTCCATCAGTTTCGGCAACCTGTTCCACGGCATATGGCGGCGCAAGATCCTGGTCTTTCTGGTGTTCGCCACCGCGGTTGCCGGCGTGGTCTTCTGGTTGTCCACGGCGGATCGGCGGTACACACCTGAGCTGCGCATCCTGATCGAGAGCAACGAAAACCCGTTCACGCAGACGCAGGCGGCGGCAAACCAGCGCAACACGGTCGACAAGAACGAGGTCACCAGCCAGGTGCAGGTCCTCCTGTCGAGCGATCTTGCAAAGAATGTCTCCAGGAGCCTCAACCTCGCTCAGTATCCCCAGTTCAATTCCTCGGCGAAGAAGAGTTCGATGTTCACCGAACTTTTCAAGCTCCTCGGTCTCCACAGCGAGCCGTCGGCCCGCAGTGTCGAGCAGAAGATCAATGAGCGCTACTTCAAGAACCTCAATGTTTATCCGGTGCAGAATTCGCGGGTGATTGTGGTCGAGTTTACGTCGACCGACCCGCAACTGGCCGCAAAGGTCGCCAACGCGGTTGGCGAGACCTATGTGCGCGCGACCCGTGAAGTGAAGTTTGACGCGGCCAAGGCCGCGATGACCTGGCTGTCCGGAGAAATCGGCCGGCTGCGCCATACAGTGGCGACATCGGAGGCAACCGTCGAAGAGTTCAGGGCACGCAAGGGGCTGTTCAAGTCCGACGACACCACTCTTGATGCCCAGGAACTGGCCGGAATCAACAGCCAGATCATTCTCGCGTCCGCTGCGCGCTCCGAAGCCCAGGCCCGCGCCCGGGCGATACGTGAGATGCTGCAAGCCAAGGGCGGAGTGGACGCATCGTCCGACGTCTTGAAGTCCACCGTTATTCAGAAGCTCCGCGAACAGCAGGTCACACTGCTGAGAACAGTGGCAGATCTGGAGGCGACATACCTTCCGACACATCCGAGGATGAAGCGGCTCGCCGCGGAAATCGCCGGCCTGAGCGGCCAGATCAAGGCGGAAGCGATGAAGATTGTCGAGAGCCTCGAGAGTGAAGCCCGGGTGCAGGGCGGACGCGAGGCGGAGTTGCGCGCCAGCCTGGCAAAACTGAAAACCAGGGCATCGACCAGCAGTCGGGATGAAATCACGTTGCGGGCTCTGGAGCGCGAAGCCGAGGCCAACCGCAGTCTGTTGCAGACATTCCTGCAGCGCTACACCGAAGCCAGCGCGCGGCAGGACATCTCGGCTCTGCCGGCGGGCGCCCGGATTATCTCCCGTGCCCAGGTTCTCGGCACGCCGACATTTCCGAAGACCAAACCGCTGTTTCTCATGGGCGTCGTCGGTGCTGCAATCGCCGCCCTGCTCGTGGCTTTCGTCGCCGAGGTGTTTTCAATGTCGCCTTCGCCCGCCTCCGCATTTGTCGGGCATGGAGCGCGCGAACCGGGATTTGCAGCGCCTCTCGTTCAGGCGGCACAGGCACCGCCTGCACCAGCCGCACCGCCGGGTGTGACGCTGGAGACCCCAGTGCCGGCACCTTCCCCCGCGGTACCGCCTCCAATGGTTCCGGCCGCAGCCGTGCCCGAGGCGGATCTGCCGGAATTCGGGCCGATACTCGAGGAACTCGAATCACTCACCGCCACCAAGACGGATCTGATCGAGGCCGGCTCGGTATGTGTGACGGACCCGTTATGCGAGTTTTCCCTGTCCGTACGCCGCATCTACCAGAAGATGCGTGATGCGGGACACGCCGCGGGTACCAAACGCTACGTCTGGACGACCGGAGAGGATCTTGCGGACAAGGTACCGGTTCTGGTCAATCTTTCCCGCACGTTCGCCCAGAACGGCAATAAGTCGATCGTCATCGATACGGACTTCGAAAGCGACGAACTTGCCGATGCGTTCAAGATTTCCGCCGGTGTCGGGCTCGCCGAGCTGCTGGCCGGTCGCGCGGCGTTCACCGACGCCATCGTGCGCGACAGCGCCTCGGGCGTCCATGTGCTCAGACAGGGCCACGGCCTTGAGCAGGCGCAGCCACTTATGGGTGGCAAGCGTATGGACTACATCCTCGATGCACTCGAACAGGCCTATGAGGCGGTAATCATCAACGTCGCGCCGATGAGCGAGGAAGCCGCCCATCTGGTGGCGCCCAAGGCACCATATGCGGTGATCTTCGCCGAAGACACGAAGGCGGGCCGCAAGGCCGGGGCAACGGCAAAGCAGATCCTGCATCGGCTGGGTGTGAAAAGCTCGGCGGGTGTAGTGGTCCAGAGCAGCGGCATGTTCAGCCGGCTCTTGTCAAAGTACCGCAGCGCCGCGTAACCGCCACGCGCGCAGAGCGCGAACGGCCCTCACGCACCTCCACAGTTTCGGAGAATGTTTGATACGGCGCTTGAGCCAGACCCGCGCCCGTTCCGACAGGCAGTAGACATGGCCCTTGGCCGTCTGCGCCACATGGGTTTCGAACAGGTCGACAGAGCGGTCTGACCAACGTGTTTTGTATTCGGCATCACCGGCGGCAAAATCAAAGGCCGCCAGCCCGTCGCGGCAGGACATTTCGATTGCGTGGTTCATGGCAATGCCGCCTGGCGACAACTGATCGAACCGTCCTTCGTCCATCGTCGTGACCAGGCCGTAGTAGGTGCCGTCGTGAACGGCGCCGAAATTGGTGGCGACGATCTCTCCCTCGCATTCAATATAGTAACACCTGAGGGCACGCCGCCCGGCGGAACCGCACAGTGCGAAACGACGAAAGAATGCTTCAAAGTCCTGGCCGAACGGATCCGAGATGCCGCGTTTGGCCAGTTGCCTGCGCTTCTGGGTAAACATGGCTCCGGTCACGCGCAGGATGTCTGCATCGCTGCACGCTTCGGTCATCCGCCAGTCTTCAACCTTCTGCAATTTGCGTTGGTTCTGGGTGAGGCGGCGTCTTGTCCGCGAAGAAAACTTCGCGCGGAGCAGTGTGTCGAATGTCTGATTGAGCTCGAGGATATAGGAGCAATCGGCCGAAGCGCATGTTCTCAAATGCTCAAAGGGGTTTTGAAAGCCTTGAAGCTGTACCGGCTGATCATTCAGCACGATGGCGTCATGTTTCGGCAACATCGCCACGATGCGTTGCCAGATTTCCGGGAATTTGTCGGCCTCTTGCTCCAGGAATCTGGTGTCGAAGACCGCGAAACCGTAATTGCCGTGCGGCGCCGAGAGCCATGAAAGCACCTGGCTCCCACGTTTTCTTGCCAGACCGAACGGCAGGATGAATGCCGCGGACCCGTCGGGGCGCCGTCCGATGACGATAATCGGCCGAACACCTGCGTTGACGCCCATGTGGCTGTGCCACGACTCGAGCCAATCGATCGATTGAAACACGGTCGTAACAGCATGGTCTTGAAGTGAGCGCCACAGGAGACGACATGACAAAAAGTTTGAGGAAACCGTGATGTCGATTTCTGCCGTCACCGGCCGACGAGGCCTTGAAGCGATGAGGGGTGCAACTCTCGACATTTTCCCTTCTTTCCCGGGATGGATCAGTTTTGCGGCGAATTACGCCGGCTTATCAAGATTTCTTCAATTCCTGCGTGTTACTGCAACATAGGTGCCGGGGAAGGGATGGGCGGCGCGATTCTTGCGAACTGCCCCCCAAAACCCCCAGATCGGACCGACAACCATGGCAATAAAGAAAACCGACATCATCCGCGCAGGGCTGGAAACACTCTATTATTCAGGCGTTTACCGCGCGTTCGAGAGCACCTGGAGCGGAATGGGTGCGATCTTTATGCTGCATCATGTGCGCGCCCAGAAAGAGCCGTTCCCGGGATTCCATCCAAACAGCTGTCTCGAAACGACACCGGAATTCCTCGATGCGGTGCTCGCCCGCTTGCGGGCGCAGGGTATCGAATTTGTGTCAATTGGGGACGCGGTACAGCGGATTCGTTCGGGCGATACCACATCAAGATTTGCCGCATTTACCATCGATGACGGCTATCTCGACAATCTGCAGCAGGCGCTGCCGATCTTTCGCAAGTTCGATTGCCCCTTCACCGTCTTTATCGCCACCAAGATTGTCGATGGCACGGCCGCGCTCTGGTGGCTGGCGCTCGAAAAGATTGTCGCGGAAAATCCCGAGGTCAGCATGCGTATCGGCAATGCCGATCGATCATTCCCGACCGCGACCGCGAGCGAGAAGCTTGCGGCATATGAAGAGATATACTGGTATCTCCGGCAGGTGAGCGAGGAAGAGCAGCGCCGCAAGACCCTCAACCTGTGCAGCCGCTACGGCGTGAACCTTGACCAGCTCTGCCGTTCCGAAGGGATGAACTGGGAACAGCTGAAACTGCTGAGTGCCGATCCGCTTGTCACCATCGGTGCGCACACCATCAATCATGCAGCACTCGCGAAGCTGCCGGAAGGCCTTGCGGAGCGTGAAATACAGCTCTCAAAGGAGCGCCTGGAACACGAACTCAACCGGGAAATCGACTTTTTCTGTTATCCCTATGGCGATCCCGGTTCGGCCGGTACGCGAGAGTTCGACCTGGCCCGCAAGGCGGGCATGAAGGCGGCCGTGACGACACGCAAGGGCCTGATTTATCCCGAGCATGCGGACCATATGCTTGCGCTGCCCCGGGTTTCGCTCAACGGCGACTACCAGAGCCTGCACTATATCGACCTCTATCTGAGTGGCGCTCCGTTCGCCCTTTGGAACAGGTTCCAGCGGGTCGACGCGGCCTGACGACATCAGTTGCCGTCGTTTGACGCGCCCCGGGACGACGGGACAGACTTACCGTTCGGTGTCCTCATCTGGGCGTTGCATCCATTTGATGAGCATCATGGCGGGCGGCAGCCAAAATAGGCCTGCCACCACGAAGTAAAGTCCCTGAAGCACCGCGTGCAAGTCCAGAATGTACGCAACGGCCAGGCGCATCGCAGCCAGGCAGTAGACGATGATGAGCGCCAGCAGGGCGAACATGCCGATGAACTTTCGGGTTCTGATTTTCAAAATGTCACCATCGCAATTCCACCCCCGAACAGGTTCATGGCGCATCGATAGCCTCTTGAAAAGACCTAAGCGGCTACGCGACGCCGTGCCGCGCCCTGTGCGTCCGCGAGCCCTTGTTGTGAGGCAAGCTCCGACGTATGACATCAGGCATGAACCATGCCGGTCAAGAGGCCGAACCGATCCGGCGACCAGACGGCCAACCGATGGCTCAGCGCATCCGTGCGGTCCAGATCTGGCTTTATGGCATCGCGCTGCTGATCGCACTGATGGTCGTTGTCGGCGGTGCAACCCGCCTCACCGATTCCGGGTTGTCGATCACCGAATGGCAGCTCATTTCCGGAGCGATCCCGCCCCTGAGCGAGGCTCAATGGCTTGTTGCGTTCGAAAAGTACCGGCAGATCCCTGAATACGAGCTCGTCAACCGCGGCATGACCCTGGCCGAGTTCAAGGTGATCTACTGGTGGGAATGGGGGCACCGGTTTCTCGGTCGCTTTATAGGTTTTGCGTTTTTCATTCCATTTGCGTTCTTCTGGCTGCGCGGCGACCTGCCGGCCGGCTCGAAACCAAAGCTCACCGTGGCGCTGGCGCTTGGCGCCCTGCAGGGCGCGCTCGGCTGGTACATGGTGCAGAGTGGGTTGATCGACCGCGTTGACGTCAGTCAGTACCGGCTTGCGGCGCACCTGGGGCTGGCTGTGGTTTTGTTCGCCTACGTTTTCTGGCTGGCGCTGGGAATGCGCCAGTGGCGTCCGGAACCCCAGTCCGGTCTCGGCCAACCGGCGGTCTTTGCCGTTGCACTGACCGGCCTCATATTCCTGCAGATCGTGATGGGGGCATTCGTTGCGGGCCTTGATGCCGGTCAGGGGTACAACACCTGGCCTCTGATGGACGGAGCCATCATTCCAGACGGACTTGTTGCCGCGACGCCGGCCTGGAGAAACCTCTTCGAGAATGCAATGACCGTACAGTTCACACACCGCATGCTGGCCTATCTGATTGTTTTGCTGTCGATACTGTATCTGGTTGTGCTCTTGCGCAAAGCGCACGAGGGGCCGCTGGCCGTATCCGCCGGCCTCATGGTGCTCATTGTTGTCGTGCAGGCGGCGCTCGGTGTCATGACGCTGCTATATCAGGTCCCGATAAGCCTTGCGCTCTGTCATCAGGTGGGCGCCCTCGTTCTCCTGGCGCTTATACTGCACCACCTCCACATGCTTCTCGTCGCTTCTGAAGGTGGTGCCGCAGAGAACAACGTGTAGGTCGTGGCGCGGGCAAGGTCAGCCCGTCGCCACGACCGGAATTCATCGATAAACGAAATTCACATTCTGTACAGTCGAGCCATTGCAGACATGACAGCATGACTGGCAGCTGAACCGTCGGTCTTTCCCAACGCCCCAGTAGATGTCGGGATTGCCGCGCACCCAGGCGCCGAAACAGATGTTTTCGCCTCGGTTGCAGCTGAGATTGAACGTGTAGCGCTGCGAGTCGCGCTCAAGGAGCCAGACTTGACTGCCGCCCGGCCACTCATGATTCCGCGCTTCCGAATAGAACGTCACGCTGATCGTTCCGCCATACTGCTTGCTCAGCGACCAGTACAGGTTTTCTGCATGCGCCGTGAAGGACACAAACATCATTGCGCCAAATACCGCCAGCCCGAAACCCCTCGATACATATTTTGACAACATTATAGGTCCTCGTTTGTAAGACGTTTCCTATCCCCTCTAGATGAGGCTATCAGCCCCCCGGCAATGTTAGTAAACGAGAGCCCGTGAAACAACATTCTGATTCTAAAAGTTCGCATTTCAAACAAATTGCCGGGGAATGGACGTGCGCGAAACGCGGCCGGTGAGCTCCTCGATACAAAAAGGGCCCGGCAAATGCTGGGCCCTTTTTGTGCGGTTCGTGGCTGCCGCTACGCGGCGGCGAGAGCCTGTTCCAGATCGGCAATGATGTCTTGCGGATCTTCGAGCCCGACCGAAAGCCGGACAACGTCCGGCCCCGCGCCGGCTGCGATCTGCTGCTGTTCTGCGAGCTGGCTGTGGGTGGTCGAGGACGGGTGGATGATCAGCGAGCGAACATCGCCGATGTTGGCCAGATGGCTCAGCATGTTGACGTTGCTCACAACCTTGACCCCGGCGTCATATCCCCCCTTCAAGCCGAAAGTGAAAACCGCACCGGCCCCGTTCGGGCAGTATTTCTGCGCCAGGTTGTGATGGCGGTCTCCGGGCAGCCCGGCATAAGACACCCAGGACACCTTCTTGTGGTCGCTTAGCCATTCGGCAACCGCAACCGCGTTGTCGCAATGCCTCTGCATGCGCAGCGACAGCGTCTCGACGCCCTGCTGGATGAGAAATGCGTTCATCGGTGAGATACAGGGACCCAGGTCGCGCAGCCCAAGAACCCGGCAGGCGATGGCAAAGGCGATGTTGCCGAATGTCTCGTGCAGCTTCATGCCGTTGTATGATTCGCAGGGCTCTGAAAGGGTCGGGTAACGCCCGTCCCGCGACCAGTTGAATGTCCCGGCATCGACGATCATGCCCCCCATCGAGGTGCCGTGGCCGCCAAGGAACTTGGTGAGTGAGTGCACCACGATATCGGCGCCATGTTCGATCGGCCGGCAGAGATAGGGCGTGGCCAGGGTATTGTCGACGATGAGCGGGACACCGGCGCGGCGCGCGATCTTCGAGATGCCCTCGATATCCGTCACCATGCCGCCGGGATTTGCAATCGATTCGATGAAGAGCGCCTTGGTCTTGGGATTGATCGCCTTTTCGATCGATGTGAGATCGTCGGCATCCGCCCACACGACGTTCCAGTCGAACTTCTTGAACGAATGGTTGAACTGGTTGATCGAGCCGCCGTAAAGCTGGCGCAGGGCAATGAATTCGTCGCCCGGTTCGAGCATGGTGTGAAAGATCAACAGCTGCGCCGCATGACCTGAAGCCGTCGCCAGGGCCGCCGTACCGCCTTCAAGGGCTGCAATGCGCTCCTCGAGCACCGACTGGGTCGGATTCATGATCCGCGTGTAGATATTGCCGAAGGCCTGCAGCGCAAAGAGCGATGAGGCGTGTTCCACATCGTCGAACACGAACGATGTGGTCTGGTAGATCGGCGTGGCGCGCGCACCGGTGGTCGGGTCCGGCGCGGCACCGGCGTGGATCGCGAGTGTATCGAAGCGGGGTTGATCGTCTAAGCTCATGGTCGTCGAACCTCAGATAAATGTCGGGAAGGGCCGGAAATTCCTTATACCCTCAAGCGGGCAGCTGCGAAAGATCTAGTGAGGATGGGGGCGTCAGTACTTGCCGGGGCCGATTGAGAGGCTTTGCACGCGGTTTCCCGTCAAGGCGCCGCGCCGGCTCGAAATCCGCCCGGAATTGCCGCCGAGCCAGCCCCATTCACCGGAAAGCTTGCCGTATTCCATCTTGGGACAGCGGTCCATGACGACCTTGAGGCCGGCGGCCTCGGCCCGGTCTGCCGCGTCCTCGTTGCGCACGGTGAGCTGCATCCACACCACCTTGGCGCCGATCTCTATGGCTTCGTCGGTGAGCGGTCCCGCGGCTTCCGAATTGCGGAAGATGTCGACCATGTCCACGGCATCGGGAATGTCCGAAAGGGTCTCGTAGACGTGCTTGCCGAGAAGCGTCTTGCCTGCCTCGCGCGGGTTCACCGGGACAACGTTGTAACCCTTCTCCAGCAGGTACTTCATGGCAAAGTAGCTGGGGCGGTTGGTGTTTGAGCTCGCTCCCACCATTGCGATGGTGCGCACCTCGTTGAGGATGCCCCGGATGTAGTCCTCACTGTACCCGGTATGATCCATCTCGGGGCTCAACGGTCTTCCCAGCTCGGATCGCGTTTCTCAATAAAGGCGCCGATACCTTCCTCCGCATCGCGGGCGAGCATGTTCTCCACCATCACCTCGCTAGTGTAGTCGTAGGCCTCGGCCAGTCCCATTTCCAACTGCTTGTAGAAAGCTTCCTTGCCGATCTTGATCGTGTGAGAGGACTTTGATGCAATCTGCAACGCCAGGTCCCTGGTCGCCTTTGCGAGGTCCTTGTCTTCCACAACACGGTTCACCAGGGCGAACTCGAGAGCTCTGTCGGCGTCCATCTGATCGCCGGTGAGCAGCATCTCCATGGCGTGCTTGCGTGAGACGTTACGGCTCATCGCCACCATCGGCGTTGAGCAGAACAGGCCGATATGAACCCCCGGTGTGCAGAATTTGGCGCTCTTTCCGGCAACCGCCAGATCGCAGCTTGCGACCAGCTGGCAGCCTGCCGCGCTGGCGATGGCCTGAACCTGGGCGATGACCGGTTTGGGACTGTGCACAACCGTCTGCATCATCGTGGCGCACTGCTTCAAAAGCTTGCCGAAATATTCACGTCCCCGGTCCGGATCGCTGCGCCGCGCCGTCATTTCCTTGAGGTCGTGACCAGCGCAGAACGCCGGGCCGTTGGCCGCTACGATGACTGCCCGCACTTGCTTGTTCAACGCAATCTCATCCAGATTGGACTGCAGCGCTTCCAGCAGGGCCTCCGACAGGCCATTGCGTGCCTGGGGCCGGTTCAGCGTCAGCGTCGCCACACCATCTTCATCGCTACGCAGAAGAACATCCGTTCCGGTAAAACTGTCCGGCGGCATGGGTTTGTTCATTATCCTGGATCCGAATTTTTCATTACGCCCCGTCAATAGCACATTTTGGCGCCGTTAACCCGCTTCACAGGTGCGGCCCATGGAGGCAGTTTCCATGGCGCCGGCAGAGCGATGCTGGAGCATCCGCAATCTCTGGCTACTGCACGATCCGCAGTTTTGCGACCTCGCTGCCGATGAGTTCGAAAATCTGTTCAAGGGCATCGCCGTCCGGTGCGTAGTGGTAGTAGGGGCTGTTCGGCTCAGTGGCGACCTCTTCCATCAGGTCCTGAAGCTCTGACGAACCGTTGGCGAACTGGATCGCATAAATGTTGATCCCCTGCGCCTTGATCGCTTCGGCGACCAGACGCAGGCGCGCGTCCATTTGGTCGCGAGCGCTTGAGTCGGTTCCGAATACGCCTTTGTAGGCATCTCCTGAGGTCCCGACTTGTGCACCGTCAGTGAGCAGAACAATCGCGCGGTATGGTATCGGGTCCGACACGGGTTCGGATTCCGAAAACGGTTCGCCGGGCATGAGCACGCGCCACGCCCACACAAGTCCCTGCGCAATGTCTGTCGCGCCGCCGGCGGAAAGGTCTTCGATCGCCGCAACGATCCCGGCCTTGTCGTGACGCAGCGGGGTAATCTTGGAATTCGGGCATGGAGAGTTGTCGCTGCCGCCGGCCGCATACGCCGTTCCGATGATGCCAATGTCGAAATCTGGAACGTGGTGTGACTTCTTTTTCTTCTTTTTCTTCTTTTTCTTTTTCTTCTTCTTTTTGCTGGGCGGGTCGGGATCTTCGCCGTCGGTATCGGCGCCTGGAGGCTCCCATCCGGCCCACTCCATTATTCCATATGTACCGGGATGGTCCTGAGCATCGCCCTGATCCGCATTCGGCTGACCATCGATGTAGCGGGCATAAACACAGCCTTTCCAGTTGTTCGGCGGCTCGAACAGGAGCGGCACCTGCGAGTTGTTCGCCATATACACTTCTGACTGGAGCTCCCCGTTAATGGGGTTTGTGAAGGTGGAAACACCGACGGAGTTCGTGTCATTGAAAGCGTTGCCGTCGGTAACATTCACCATGCTGCTCCAGGGCACCAGACCGATCTTGATGTCTGTGCTGGAAGCGTCCGTTCCATAGAGCGTGTCGAGGAGAGTGTTTGCGGCGGTCTGCGCGGCTTCGATGCGGCTTCCGCCGGATACCGCGGAATTGCTCATCGAGCCGGAGATATCGATGGAGAAGACGAGATCAATCGGATAGGTCGTGCGCGATATCACTGTCGTGGCGGACACCGGTATTTCGTCGATGCCCACGATCCTCAGGAAGGACGTTTCAAGTGAGGCAGAACTCGTGACCGTGATCGTCCCGGTCGCCCCGTCGGTAGAAACGGTTGTCGAGACATTCGAAACAGGCATGCTCGCTGTGTTGAAATTTGCATGAAAGAATGTGCTGACGACCTGCTCGAGATCGTCGGTGTTTGCGGAACGTCCGGCGGCAAGGCCGGCGGCGTCGATCGCTGCGGCAATCTTGGCCTGAAGCAACGACCCGCGGCTGTAATCCACGGCAATGCCGATGGCAACAATGAGGGGAATGAGTGCCAGACCGAATATGAGGGCGACGACGCCCCGCGTATCGGAGAGAAATTTCTCGAACATGCTGCAGATCCACAGCAAGGGTCGGTTGTGGGATGCCGCCCATGCATGACTGCCGTAAGGATACGCCCCAACACCGTCGGACAGGCTTGCGCAGGCACGGTTAATGAAGGGTTAATTTTGCGCGGGCGATCAGGCGGGCAGGTTGGACGAAGCCTTGGAAAATGTAATGGAAAGGGGACCATGACACTCGCCGATGTATCGCAGCAGACCAGACAGGAATATGGAGACACCCAGGATCTCGAGACCCTCCTGAAGCAGATTAAGGAGCCCATAGGTCAGATTCGATCCACCGTTGACATCGTACCAAGCGCTGATCGGCAGTTCGGTGCCCATGGCCCCGCCAACAAAGATTGCTGCGGCCAAGGCAAACTGCATGCGCACTGAAAAAGGCAGCTTGAGCCAGAAACGAAAATAGAGTGCGCACAGAATGAGAAGGCCGATTGCAAACGGGATCACCCAGGCAAAGTAGAGCGCTCCGCCCAGATTGAACGCGTCGCGCAGCGGCTCGTTCAGTGCCTCGTGAATGATCACCGCTTCATCGACGGAGATGTATAGAAAGACTGCCGACAGGCCGTACCAGTGAATGCCGTAGGGCTTGTCGTCCGCCCGGGTGATGGCGCCGATGATCGCCAGCAGACCCGAACATGCGAGCAGCAGCAGCGCCGAGTACAAGGTTGGCAGATTGCCTTCATAGCTCAGGTTGAAAAAGCGGACCCACCCGAAGCTGTTTCTTACCTGCGCGACATTGAGGAGCACTTCGGAAATCAGTCCCAGCGTCAGAATTATGGCGAGCCCCCCGTAAAGCCACCAGTGAAGCGGCAGCCATCGAACGGCGATCCTGGGTGCCGGTTCGCAGGTCATGTTTCCGAACCCGCGGCCAGCCTGAGTTCCAGATCCCGGGCGGACACGAGCCTCGCCAGGATGGCAAGCAGAACCGATACGCCGAGAATGCAAAGTGAACTCTTGGCCACTCCAAGCAGCGGCAGGAGCAGGTCGGCAGCGGCCGGGCCGTCTGCCCGTTCAAGCATTGGCATCAGCCATGAGTGGCAGGCAAAGGCGCCGCCCAGGGCACCGGCGGTAACCAGGGTCATCAAACGGATTGGCCGCTCGGCATGCCGCCAAGCCAGTGCTGCCAGAATTGCGGACACGACGACCAGGCAAAATGGTGCGAAAAGCAGAGCTATGAGAAAAGCCGTTGTGACCGGATATCCCAGCAGCATGCGATCCAGGCCGTCGGAATGAAACAGGAGGTTCCAGACATGTTGCACTATGCCCCAAAGATCGGTGAAGGCGGCAAGGCACAGGACGCCGAAGACGCAAACCGCACCGCTCCATTTCAGCCTCTGCCAGGGCCGATCACCGCAGGACGCAAGCAGGATCGAACTGATGAGCGCGCACAGCGCCAGAAGGCCTGAAAGATACCACGTCGGCAGGTTCTGGGAGTGGTCGAGACTGATGATCGGGTACAGTGCGAACTGCGAACTGTCGCCGGTAAAAAAATAGACGAATTCGACAACGAAACCACATACGGTCATTAAAGCGGCACCGGCCACAAGGTGGTTGTCGACAGCCTTCACGGTGACGGAAAGCGTCTGCCGCCGCGGCATTGGCGAAGTGTCAACCGCACTCATTCCAACTCAACCCACACTAACGCTCATGAGGGTGCGACCGACCACACCGGGAGCGTCCCTTATGGCGGAAGAATAACGCGGGCGTGCTCTAGGAAGAGTTAATCGGCGTGTCGCGTCAGTTGCGGATTTCTTCGATTATCGATGCGAACTCCGGATCGCTCGCAACCGACTTTGCGACCTCGACATTCTGTTCCGACGGCAGAAGTGCGCTGAGTTGCGCAATCATCTGCTCTTTGGTTGCTTCGGGCAGGTTCGGTGTGTCGCGCAATTGCTGCATCGACTTCTGCATCTCGGCCATCTTGCCGTCGACGCCGGCCGAGTGGGCGATAATGAAGCTGGTCAGCGTACGGTACCAAGTGTTGGTGTCGGTGAAGCCGTGCCTGGCCAGTGCCGATGCCAGTGCACCGCGCGCGATCAGGGCCTGCGCAAAGGTCTGCGCATCTGAACCGGCAGGAGCCTGGTCCTTGTAGTCGGCTCGCAATTCCATATAGGCGCGCAAGGCACTCTTCGCGGCGTCTTCGGTAAGGTCAATCTGTTCCAGGACCGAGGTGGCCGGGCTCGTTTGTGCGTGGACCTGATGGCTCCACAGGGCAAATCCGGCAAACAGCACCACAAGTGCAGCGGTGACCAGTACATGTGCTCTGCCGCCTGCGGGAAGCGTCGGTGATGTGGTGTTCATATGGTTCTCCGCTCGTGCTCTGAAATGGTGCCAACTCGTAGACCCGAGTAAGCAGATATACGCGGGGCTCTGGTTGGGCAACGTGAAATTGGCAACGCCGCGTCCTCACCCGGTTATCGCCTGCAAACTATGTGATTGACACAAACACCGATCGGGTGATCGTTGCCGAGAGGCATATGTGAATAAAGAGCGATAATGGTAAGCCGCTACTACAATCTGCCGTCGCTTACGTCGCTCGCCGTGTTCGAGGCATCGGCGCGCCATCTGAGCTTCAAGGACGCTGCGCGCGAGCTGAACGTGACCCCTGGCGCCGTCAGCCGGCAGATCAAGATTCTTGAGCAGGAAGCCGGCACGGAGCTTTTCAAACGGGTGCATCGGGGCGTGCTCCTGACGGCGGCCGGGGAAGACCTTTTCTCGGTTCTGTCGCACAGTTTCAGCCGTGCGGCGGAGGTGTTTGACGCAATTCGGAACCGGAACCGGACACCGGCGGTCACCGTTGGGGCAACAACCGCGTTCGCGTCCCTGTGGCTGATGCCGCGGCTGGGTTCGTTCTGGCGCCTGCATCATGACATTACGGTCAACCATCAGATTTCCGACACAGCGGACGACCTGAACCATCCCAATATCGATCTGCGTGTTCGTTACGGCGGCGGCCGCTGGCCGGGTGAAGATGTACAGGAACTGTTCGGCGACATCATATACCCGGTCTGCGGCCCCGGATTTGCGGGCGAATACGCAGACACCGGGACCGATGCGCTGAGCACCCTGCCGCTGCTGCGGCTGCATGGGGTCGACGCCGAATGGATTGACTGGGATGAGTGGCTGAGCCGGGCAGGGCTGCCCCGAGCCGGAACCAAGTCGCACAAGTTCAACAATTACATCATCGCGTTGCAGGCGGCGCGCGACAATCAGGGCGTCGCTCTTGGCTGGCACAGCCAGGTCAAGCCATTGCTGGATGCCGGCAAGCTGGTGCGGTTCACGGACATGCAGGTAGCGGCGCCGGGTGCTTTTTATGTCACCTGGGATTCAAAGCGGCCGCTCAGTCCCGCCGCCCGGACCTTGCGGGACTGGCTGGCGGATCAGGCGGCACTGAGTTGATGTAGGGTTGATCTGAAATCAACCGGCAACTGCTCATTATGGCTATTGAGGAAGCGATTGGTACGGACGATATTCCGGGGAGAAGACCGGAATGTTGGGGATCGATCAATGAAGCGGCTCAATCAGTCGGAACTCTCAGCTGTCATGGCCCCGGTGGAAAAGGCGCGCGGATTGCCAAACGCGTTCTACACCGATCCGGAACTCTTTGAGCTTGAGAAAAAGACCGTGTTCGAAAAGAACTGGTCCTGCATCGGCTTCGGCAAGGACATTCCGAAGCCCGGTGACGCCAGGCCCGTGACCTTTGCCGGCATTCCGCTTTTGACGGTGCGCGACCGGCAGGGCCAGGTTCGCGTTTTCCAGAATGTCTGCCGTCATCGCGGCATGAAACTGATCGAAGAGCCGACGACGTTCAAAAGCGTCATCCGCTGCCCCTATCATTCATGGTGCTACGAGCTTGACGGCGCGCTGCGATCCACGCCGCATGTGGGCGGGGTCGGTCGCAACACCCATCCCGACATCGATCGCGACGGACTTGGCCTTTTTGAAGTGCGTTCGAAGGTCTGGATGGACGTTATCTTCGTCAACATATCCGGCGATGCGTCGGAATTCGACGACTATGCAGGCCACCTGATGGAGCGTTGGAGCGAGTTCGACGGAAAGCAGGTCTTTCACGGCGGTCCGAACTCGTCCCTGACGTTCGAGGTCAAGTGCAACTGGAAGCTGGCGGTCGAGAACTTCTGCGAGAGCTATCATCTGCCCTGGGTCCACCCGGGCCTCAACAGTTATTCAAAGCTTGAGGACCATTACAATATTGTCGAAACCAATGCCTATTCGGGGCAGGGCACCCAAGTCTACAACCCTCAGCTCGACGCCACCGGCCGGCGCTTTGCGGACTTTGCCGGCCTGTCATCCAAATGGGATGCGGCGGCCGAATACATCGCTCTTTTCCCCAATGTGCAACTGGGTGTCCACCGAGATCATTTCTTCGTCATCCATCTTGAGCCGCTGGATGTCGGAACCACCCGGGAGTACATCGAGATCTACTACGCCAGCGAGGACATGTGCGGCGACGCCATGGGCGATTTGCGCGCCGCACATGCGGCGGCATGGAACGAGGTCTTTGCAGAAGACGTATTCGTCATTGAAGGAATGCAGCAGGGCCGGCATGCCCCGGCATTTGACGGTGGCAAGTTCTCACCGGTGATGGATACGGCCACCCATTGCTTCCATCACTGGGTGGCCGGCCGTTTCGAAACCGGTTGACCGGTCGGACCGATGTCAGGCAACGGCGACCTCAATATGCGCATCCTTGCAGGTCATGCCTCGGGGGATTTCGCGGGCCTGTCGGATCTCTATGCGGAAGCCGGCCTGAACGCCGAGGCGAATGGCGAGATCGACCGGGCCTGCTTCTTCTTCACCCAGGCCTATGTCTTTGCGCTCGACGCCGGCAGCACAGCGGCCGCGGCGGACCTGAGAGCAAAGCTCGTCTCATATGGCCGCGAGCTGTGATGCAACTCACATCAGGTTATGGTCCCTGTACCCATCTTGGCGTCATCGGATGAGGATGCGGCATGGCCGCCGAACGGACAGCAAGAGAGGGACACCATGAACAAGACAGGGTTTATTGCAGTTGCGGCACTCGCCTGGACAATGCTTGCTCCTCAGGCGGCCGAGGCCGGCGCGCCGAGTTTCAACTGCAGCTACGCAAGGCTCCCCTCCGAGGTGGCGATCTGCCAGAGCGGCGAACTCGGCACCCTCGACAGCAACATGGCGGGTCAGTACTACTCCTTGATGAATGACTACGCGGTGCCCTATCGGGCGCGTCAGACCATAAAGCGCGAGCAGATCAACTGGCTGAGCGGCCGCAACCGGTGCGGCTATGCGTTCAACTGCCTGCAGTCGAGCTACTGGCAGCGCATCAACCGGCTCAGCTGGTGGTATGCGCAGTATCACTGAGCGCAACTGCGCTATTGAGAATTCGCCCTCACATATCTAGGTTGCCGCCTCGTTGAACAAACGGGGCGTGCAGCCATGACCGACACCACCGACGCCGCACCGATCTGGGACATTCCCCAGATTGAGGCCTACTTCGCCACCGACTTTCCCCAGGTCGCACGCGGCAGGAGCCTCTATGTGACCGAGGACGTCACGACACAGCTGTCCCGCGTCCGTCTCAAGTATGATGCCAGAAACTTGCGGCCCGGCGGTACCATTCAGGGGCCGGCGCTGATGGCGCTCGCGGACATCGGTGCCTATGTCGTGCTGTTGGGAGCGTTCGGAGAAGCGGCCACGGGCGCCGTCACGACGAGCCTGCAGATGGACTTCCTCAGAAAGCCCGCACCCGGTGATGTTCTGGCAACAACCGAACTCGTGAAACCGGGTAAGACCCTTTCGGTGTGTCATGTCCGTATTGCAGGCGCTGAAGACGGTGAATTGCTCGCGGTGTGTTCATGCACATACGCCCTGCCACGACAGCGTTAGGTGAATACGGTAATATAATACCATGCAAATAACCATCTGACATCAAACGGAAATTTCCAGCACTTATCTGTTGACGGAAGTGTGGGGCTGGGTTAGAAGCCTGCCGATATTCGGCTTGCCGGCCAGCATTGGTTCGCAAGCGGCTCCCGAACGCAAGGGAGCGAACTCAACATGAGAGCCAAACATGAGAACCTATTCTGCAAAGCCCGCGGATGTGGACAAGAAATGGCTGCTGATCGACGCTGAAGGCCTCGTCGTCGGGCGCCTTGCGGCGCTGGTGGTGACCCGTCTGCGCGGCAAGCACAAGCCTATGTTCACGCCGCACATTGATTGTGGTGACAATGTCATCATCGTCAATGCTGACAAGATTGTGCTGACCGGCAACAAGCGCGCCGACAAGACCTACTACTGGCACACCGGTTATCCCGGCGGCATCAAGGAGCGCAAGGCGCACCAGATCCTCGATGGCAAGCATCCCGAACGGGTCGTCGAAAAGGCGATCACACGGATGATGCCGGGCGGCCCCTTGTCCAACCAGCAGCTCAAAGGCCTGCGGGTGTATGCGGGCGCCGAGCATCCGCATGAAGCGCAACAGCCCGAAACGCTCGATGTTGCCGCTCTCAACCCCAAGAATGTGAAGAGGAACTAGCCGTGGCCGACGAGGAAGCAACCAAGCTGGAAGATCTGGCCGAAGCGCTTGGCGGCGATGTTGCCGCTGAAGCAGCGCCGATCGTCTACGAACCCAAGATCGATGCCCAGGGCCGGGCCTATGCCACCGGCAAGCGCAAGAACGCGGTCGCCCGCGTCTGGATCAAGCCGGGCGCCGGACGGGTCACCGTGAACGGCCGAGAATTCGAAAAGTACTTTGCCAGGCCGGTTCTGCGCATGGTGCTGCAGCAGCCGATGATCGCGGCCGAGCGCAAGGACCAGTATGACATCGTCTGCACTGTCTCGGGTGGCGGTCTCTCCGGCCAGGCCGGCGCGGTGCGCCACGGCCTTGCAAGAGCACTGACCCACTACGAGCCGGGCCTGCGCGGCGTCCTCAAAAAGGGCGGCTTCCTGACCCGAGACTCCCGCGTGGTGGAGCGCAAGAAGTACGGCAAGGCCAAGGCCCGCAGGAGCTTCCAGTTCTCCAAGCGGTAGTCTTGAAAACGCGCTTACGAAACATCAAAAGCCCCGGAGAGATCCGGGGCTTTTTTGTCGCGGTTTGAATTTGCGCAACGATCAGGTTGCCGTCAGTTCCCCGCGCAGGTTCTCCTGCATGAGTGCGGCGATACGTGCCGGCGCGAGGCCGAGGGCATGGAGAGCATGCAGCTTGGTGAATGCCGCCTCCGACGTCATGTCGAAACCGCTGACCACGCCCGCATCGAGGAGAGCCGAGCCGGCAGCATATCGGCCGAGTGAAACACTGCCTTCCTGACATTGCGACACGGCGGTGATGATGACGCCCGCATCGATAGCCCGCTTTACCGATGCCAGGAATCCGGCATCCGATGTCGGTGCGGTTCCAACGCCGTAACAGCGCAACACCATGCCGGCAATCCCGGTGTCCACCATGGCGTCGACCAGCGCGCCCGGGATGCCCGGAAACAGCCGAAGCACGGCGATGCCGCAGTCGCGGTAGTCCGGCGCGCTGTCGCCGAGCCGTTCGGCACCGGCCGGCAGCGCGTTTCCTTCGCCAAAGCGCAGGTCCGTACCGATCTCGGCCAGTGGCGGAAAGTTGGGTGACGCAAACGCATCGAGCTCGGTGGCGTTGACCTTGGTGGTTCTGTTGCCTCTCAGGATGTGCCGGCCGAAACAGACGCAGACTTCTTCAAGACGCCCGGTCGCTATCGCCTGTATGGCGCTGATGAGGTTGAGCTGGGCATCGCTGCGCACCTCGCAGAGCGGGATTTGCGAGCCGGTAACGATCACCGGCTTGCCGAAGTCCCCAAGTAGGAACGACAATGCAGATGCCGTGTAGGCGAGGGTGTCTGTGCCGTGAATGACAACGAACCCGTCGAACCGGTCACCCGATTGCCTGATCCGGCTGGCAAGTTCATACCAGTGCCTCGGCGTTGCATTGGCGCTGTCGAGAGGTGGATCGTATTCCGACAGCTCATAGGCCGGCATGGTGTCCGCGCCAATCTCCGGCGTGCGTTCGCGGATCAGTGCGCCGAGATCGCTAGCCGGCGCGTATCCTCTGTCGGACGGCCGCATGCCGAACGTGCCGCCGGTATAGATAATCGAAACGGTCTTGCGTGCCATTGTGTCCGCTGCCGGTGCTTTCGGATGTTCCGCACAATTGCGCCAAAGCACGAAATGCGGGAGGCGGCTCCGTTTGGGCCGCCTCCGCGCCGTTCGCCGGACGATCTAATCACACGTTACACTTGAATTGCCAATGGCATGGATCGTGGCCTTGGTTCAGGCCGACTTCCGGGCCGGCTCCTCGCTGCCATGCCTCAGGTCCAGCATGAAGGTGAGGAACCCCGAGGTGTCATCCAGAAACTCGTGCAGGATCGAGAAATAGTCTGGGTGCGAGGGAAACAGCTTTCCCTCGATTTCGCCCGGGTGCCACGCCAGACGGGCATCGTATTTCTTGGCCACCTTGCGCATCCGACTGTTTTCGGGAAGGCAGATCATGAAAAGGCGGCCAATATTGCGGTTGCGCGCGGCTCTGAGCGCACGGCCCATCAATTCGGTGCCAATGCCGGAGTCCTGCCAAGGACTCTCGATGCTGAACGCCAGTTCCGCTTCGAACGGCCACGTGTCGGCGAGCAGGCGCAGCTCCGCAACACCTCTCAGTGTTCCATCGACAAAACAGCCGTAAACCACACTGTTTAAACCATAAACCGTGTCACAGTAGTTCTCGAGAAAGTCGTCATTCACGCCGCGGCCGAACCGCAGGCGCCTGGTTTCGGGGTCCAGCCTGACCAAATGAGCACGAAACAGATCGAGCTCGGTCGGCCAGAGTTTGCGGTATTCGACATTGGAAGACGTCAAGTCATGTAATGCCATGTTCCAGGGTCTGTCCTTTGTTTTCGACTCACCCACTCCGTCTGTCAGATGGGGTGCGATCATGACCAAATTGTGCACTGCACGCAAACATTCAAGAAACTTGTGCGCTGCACAAATGTTGAGCAGTCTGCGTATCTGCAGGGCGCACCAATCGCTTTCTTCCCATTTCACTTTCCGCTACACCCTTGACCTCGTGATTTTCGGGAGAAGGACGTGGCCCAATGAGCAGGACCGTCAAGGCAGGCATTCTCGGTGCATCCGGTTACACCGGAGCCGATCTTGTGCGCCTGGCCGCCTGCCACCCCGAGGTGGAACTGTCGGTCCTGACCGCAAATTCCCATGCGGGAAAGACGATGGCCGATGTCTTTCCGCATCTTGGCGGGCTGGAACTCCCACGGCTGCAAAAGGTTGAGGATACCGATTGGAGCGGTCTCGATATTGTCTTCTGCGGGCTGCCCCATGGCACCACCCAGGAGATCATCGCTTCGTTGCCAAAGTCCGTGCGCGTCGTCGACATGTCGGCGGATTTCCGGCTGAGGGACGTCGAAACATATGCGCAATGGTACGGCCACGAACATTTGGCGCCGGCGCTCCAGCAGGATGCGGTCTATGGGCTCACCGAACACTACCGTGACGCCATCGCTAACGCCCGGTTGGTGGCCTGTCCGGGGTGTTACCCGACCGCCGCCCTGTTGCTTTTGCTCCCGCTGTTGAAGGGGGGCGTGATTTCGCCGGACCGGCTGGTGATTGACGCCAAGTCGGGCGTTTCGGGCGCGGGCAGGGGGCTCAAGCAGAACATGCTCTTCTGCGAGGCTGGAGAGGGCCTCTCCCCCTACGGCATCGCCAGCCATCGTCATACGCCGGAGATCGAACAGGAGCTCTCCGTTGCCGCCGGCCGCGATCTCGCCGTCACATTCACGCCGCACCTCATTCCCATGAGCCGCGGCGAGCTGCTCACCGTCTATGCCGATATGAGCGAGGGAGGGTCCGCGAAAGACGTGCGCGCCTGTCTGACGGAGGCCTACCGGACCGAGCCGTTCGTGCGCGTTGCGCCCGAGGCAACGTTCCCGGCCACGCAACATGTGCGCGGATCCAATTTCTGCCTTCTGGGTGTTTACGAAGACCGGGTGCCGGGTCGCGTCATTCTGGTGTCGACCCTTGATAATCTGGTCAAGGGCTCAAGCGGCCAGGCGCTGCAGAACATGAACGTCATGTTTGGTCTGGCGGAAACGATGGGTCTCGAGCAGCAACCGCTCTTCCCGTGAGTTTGAAAGAACGTGCGGGGAGTTACTGAGCGCCAGCCTTGAACCGTGCACCCCTGTGGTCCTTTACGTAGGACCCCGGTGCGTCCTCGATCACATCGAGTTCGCCGTCGCCGGGAACCCGGGCGGGGACTTTCTTGCCCGAATGCTTGGCCAGCCACTCGGCCCAGTCCGGCCACCATGAGCCGGCATGCTCTTCGGCGCCTTCGAGCCATTCTTCGAGTGTGTCGGCGTCCTCGTCATTGAGCCAGTACTGGTACTTGCCGAGAGACGGGGGATTGACGACACCTGCGACATGGCCGGAGCCCGCCACGACGAGCCGCGTCTTGCCGCCGAGATTCTTGCCGACCAGGAAGGTCGAGGGCAGGGGCGCGATATGATCGTCGCGGGCGGCAAGGTTGTAGACCGGCACCTTGGACTTGGACAGTTTGATCTTGACCCCGTCCAGTTCCATCTCACCCTTCGACAGATTGTTGTGCAGGTAGCACTCGCGCAGATAGTAGCTGTGCATGGCCGCCGGCATGCGCGTTGAATCGGAGTTCCAGTAGAGCAGGTCGAACGGAAACGGTTCCTTGCCGAGCAGGTAGTTGTTGACGACGTAGGACCAGATCAGATCGTTGGAACGCAGGAAATTGAAGGTCGAGGCCATGCTCTTGCCTTCGAGATAGCCTTTCTCCGCCATCCGCCGTTCAAGCGACTGCAGCTGCTCCTCGTCCACGAAAACTTTCAGGTCGCCGGCATTTTCGAAATCGACCTGTGTTGTGAACAGGGTCGCGGAGCTTATGCGCTTGTCCTTCTTTGCGGCCATATAGCCGAGCGTGGCGGACAAAAGCGTGCCCCCGATGCAGTAGCCGATTGTATTGATCTTGGCCTCGCCGGTCGCCCTGATAACCGCGTCCGCCGCCTTCAGGATGCCGTCGGTCATATAGTCGGTAAACGACTTGGCGGCGAGCGCCTCATTGGGATTGACCCAGGACACGACGAACACGGTAAAGCCCTGCGCGACCGCCCATTTGATGAATGACTTTTGCTCGTTGAGGTCGAGAATATAGAACTTGTTGATCCAGGGCGGGATGATCAGCAGCGGGCGCTTGTAGACCTCATCGGTCGATGGCTCATACTGCAGCAACTGGAACAGCTCGGCCTGATAGATCACCTTTCCCGGCGTGACCGCGATGTTCTTTCCCACTTCGAACGCGCTCGCATCGGTCTGGCTGATCCTCAGTTCGCCTGCGTCCTGGTCGAAATCCGCTGACAGGTTCTCAAGCCCCTTGACCAGATTCTCGGCATTGGAGTTCATCGTTTCGCGCAGCACCGCCGGGTTCGTCAGAACAAAGTTCGAAGGCGACAGGGCATTGGCGATCTGTTCCACGTAGAAATTTGCCTTGCGCCGTGTGTGGTCGTCGACGTCTTCCGCCCCCTCGACCATGTCCTGCGCCCATTTCGCGGTGATCAGGTAGGACTGCTTCAAAAAGTCGAAAACCTGGTTTTCCGACCAGTCGTCGTCGCGAAAACGGCGGTCGCCGCGATCCGGCGCGATCACCGGCTCGACCTCTTCTCCGAGCATGCGTTTCCAGGTGTTCTGCCAAAGGTCGGTGTGCTGGCGCCACAGCTGCATCTGCGCGTTGAAGAACAATTCAGGCTTTGCGGCATAATCCTGCGCGATCTCGCCCAGGGTCTTGGCCACATTGCCAAGCTCTTCTCCGCGCGCCTGTTGCGCCTTGGCGGGATCTTCCGGGGCAGCGAACGCAGCGAAGATTTTTGCGGTCTGTTCGGCGACCTTTGCCATATTGCCGGCGAACTCCGCCGGGTCGGAAATCTGATAGCCGTTGTCCTGCGGTTCTTCCGGCTTGCTCATGGTCTGGCCTTGTCCTGGCGGAATTGAGGTGTTGCTCCATCGGTAGTTTCACGAATTGCAGGAAACTGTCAATTTTAACGGCCCATTCCCTCTGTCGTAGTTAAGCCGCGGTTAACGCGTTTGCGGTGTGATGTCACCAGATGATGAATGGCTCGATTCGAGCCTGAAGGCTGATTGGCAAATCAGCTATCGATTGGTTGACACGATGTATGCGCGTAACTCAGCAACAATTCGTTCGGGCCGGCATGTGATGCGACGCGGCGCGAGGCCGGCAATCGCGGCAATCTTCCTCGGTTGCCTCGCGGTGGCGTTTACCGGTTGCGCGGATCAGGACTCTTTGGCCTACCGCGTACAGAATTACGACGGTGGGCAAAATCCCGGCAACCAGTCGGTGGCTGAGGCCGGGCCGCAAGATCCCGTGCTTGAAGATACTCATCCCCAGGACGCTTCAGACGTGTCGGGCCCGGTTCAACTGCGCCAGCCGGAAGAGAACGACACGGCCCAGCGTCCTCACCCGAAGGAACCTGAAAACCGTTTCGCGTTTCTTGACTGGTTCGGCAACAGCGCCAACCGGGCGAAGGTGAAAGATCCCGTCACGGAACTCCGCAAGGCGCGGGCCATTACCGCGGCAATGGGGCACCAGCCGAACTCACAACAATCTCCCGAGAAGCGCCAGGCTTTCATGATCGGCGAGGACTCGCGTCTTGTGCCGACCTATATCGACGGCCTGCCCGATCCCGGCGGCGAGCAACCCGCGCCAGATGGTCAACTGCCGCAGTTGCGTGGCGCCGATATCACGGGATCCGTCACACCGCCGACAGAACCAGCCACACTGAGCACCACGGTTTCCGCTGACGATCCGGCAGGGGGCGAACTCCTCAGGATCGACGAACGCCTCCGGCAGGCCGACGAAAAGCTGACATCCGGTGGTGAAGTCTACGCCAGTGTCGATCCGGGATCGATCAGGGCTGCCAGACCGCAACACCTGCCCGACCGCGACAACCCGGTCAGGCTGCATGTCGGCCTTAATGGTCCGGCCTTCGACAAAGACGATCTGGCCGTTCTCAAGAGCATCGCGGCAATGCATCGGAAATCCGGCCGCAACGTCCATATTCACGGCGTGAGCAGGGGCCCGGCCGGGGACAGCGATACCAGCATCAAACGTGTCAAACGCCTGCACAAGCATACAGAACGCGCCATCGCGGCCCTCGCAAGGTTCGGCGTTCAGCGGGGCGCCATCTCCACATCGACTGCGGAACAGCGCATGACCGGGGTCTATTTCGGAACCGAGCGGCCCACCGATCGGGATCGGCTGGAGCTCTCCTTTCAGTAGACCCTCGCTTCAAAACACCTGAGTAACGCGCCGGTTGAAAATATCGGGCGGATCAGGCAGGTTGCGCCGCGATCGTCGTTTTCGGCGATACTTTTTTCATAAGGGCCATCCCGCCATGAGTGAACCCCTGAAACGGGGGATCGCCGGTCTCGGCACCGTCGGTGCCGGCGTGTTGCAACTGCTGGAGTCCAATGCGGATGCGGTGCGCCGCAGGGCCGGGCGTGACATTGTGGTCACCGCGGTCTCGGCCAGGTCCCGGACACGGAACCGCGGCGTCGATCTGTCTTCATATGAATGGTTCGACGATTGTGCGGAGCTTGCACGCTCGGCGGACATCGATGTGCTTGTCGAATTGATAGGCGGCGAAGACGGCCCCGCCAAGGCGGCGGTCGAGGCCGCGATGGGCGCCAAACGGCATGTTGTCACCGCCAACAAGGCGTTGCTCGCCTATCATGGCACGGCACTGGCCCGGCTTGCCGAAGACAACGGCATTGCCCTTGGCTTCGAGGCCGCCATCGCCGGCGGAATCCCCATCGTCAAGACCATGCGCGAGAGCTTTGCGGGAAACCGTGCGGAAAAGATATTCGGCATCCTCAACGGCACCTGCAATTACATCCTGACCACCATGAAGCGCGAGGGCCGCGATTTCGCGGCCGTTCTGGATGATGCCCAACGGCTTGGTTATGCCGAGGCCGATCCGACATTCGATGTCGGCGGTTTCGATACGGCACACAAGCTGGCGGTTCTGACATCGCTCGCCTTCGGAACCGAAGTCGATTTCGGCTCCATATACGTCGAAGGGATCGAGCGGGTGACGGCCCAGGATATCCAGATTGCCGGCGAACTTGGATACAACATTAAGCTGCTCGGCGTCGCGAGCGAGACGGATTCAGGCATCGAACAACGCGTTCACCCCACACTCGTCCCTGAGCGGCAGTCCATTGCCCAGGTCGACGGGGCGTTCAATGCGGTCGTTGTGCGCGGCGATTTTGTCGGCAACCTGATGCTTGAGGGCCTTGGTGCGGGTGCCGGACCAACGGCCTCAAGTGTAGTCGCAGACATCGTTGACATCGCGCGGGGCAACATCTCGCCCCCGTTGGGCAGGCCAAGCAGCGAATTGCGGCCCTATGAACGCGCCCGCATGCGCGCCCATGAGGGCGGCTACTACGTGGCTTTGCAGGTGCGCGACCGGCCCGGCGCCTTCGCCGCAATTGCCCATCGCATGGCGGAGCAGGAAATATCGCTCAAGAGTATCGTTCAGCGCGGCAATGAAAAAAATGTGGATATCGATGCCGAAGACACGCACGAGGGTCAAGAAACCCGTGCCGTTGTCCTGATCACCCATGATACGTTGGAGAAGTCCATTCGCGACGCTCTGGGGAATATTGAAGCAGATGGCGACGTCACCGAGGCGCCGCGAATGATTCGAATAGAACAACTATAATACGACCGCGCGGCAACGCCGGAATTTGGATGGGGAGAGAAATGGCGGAAGAGTCCAATATCATGGACCGCGTATTGGCGCTCGAACTGGTACGCGTGACCGAGCGTGCCGCAGTGGCGGCGGCGCGTTTGCGCGGACGGGGCGACGAGAAGGCCGCTGATCAGGCGGCCGTCGATGCCATGCGCCGTGAACTGAACGCGCTGGAAATCCGCGGCACCGTGGTCATTGGCGAAGGTGAGCGCGACGAGGCGCCGATGCTCTATATCGGTGAAACAGTCGGCACCGGCAAGGGACCAAGGGTCGACATCGCGCTCGACCCGCTGGAAGGCACCACCATCACCGCCAAGTACATGCCGAATTCATTGGCCGTCATCGCGATGGCGGAAGCGGGCAGCCTTCTGCACGCGCCGGATGTCTATATGGACAAAATCGCCATCGGTGGAAATTACCAGGCCGACCTGGTCGATCTGGATGCACCTCCCGGCAACAACATCAAGGCGCTCGCCGAGGCGAAGGGCGTGGCGGTTTCGGAGATCACAGCCTGCATCCTCGACCGTCCGCGCCACGGGGCCCTCATCGAGGCCGTGCGCGAAGCCGGCGCCGCCATTCAGCTGATCGGCGATGGCGATGTGGCGGGCGTCATCAGCACGACCGACCCGGAGGACACCGGCATAGACATCTACATGGGCGTTGGTGGCGCTCCTGAAGGTGTTCTGGCTGCTGCCGCCCTGCGCTGCATTGGTGGCCAGATGCAGGCTCGGCTGGTCACGAACAATGCGGAGCAGAAAGAGCGCGCCAAGAAAATGGGCATTGACGACTTCGACCGCAAATACACCATGCAGGAGATGGCATCGGGTGATGTGATGTTCGCCGCGACCGGCGTGACAAGTGGTTCCATGCTGAACGGCGTCAAAATCAAGGGCAACGCGATCTATACCGACACGGTCGTCATGCGCTCGTCCACCGGCACCACCCGCTGGATCAAAGCAAAACACACGCATCTCACCAAGTTCGGGTAAGCTCCCCAGTCAGGACCGGGTGAAAAGGGGCGAATCATTTGCCTGACGGCGGCTATTTTCTGGGCATCGAACGCTCCGTCTCCGGACAGAGTTGGCGCGGGCGTTTGAAAGACGAACGCGCAGCCCAGGCGATTGCCCAGAAATACGAGTTGCCCGAAATCCTCGGCCGGGTGATTGCGGCGCGCGATGTGGCGCTGGATGACGCCGAAGCCTTTTTGGCGCCCACCCTGCGCGATCTGATGCCGCCGGCGGCAGGCATGTGCGATCTGGCGCAGGGCGCCGACCGTGTTGCCCGCGCCATTGTCGATGGCGAACGTGTCGGCATCATCGGCGACTATGATGTCGACGGCATCAGTACATCCGCCCTGTTTCGCCATTTCTTCAGGGCGCATGGTCGGGAGCCCGCCATTCACATTCCACACCGGCTCGACGAGGGATACGGTCCAAATCCCGAGACCCTCGACCGGTTCAAGGCCGATGGTGTGACGCTTGTCGTCACCGTCGATTGTGGCATCGGCGCGCATGAACCGATGGCCCATGCCAGAGAACTTGGAATGGACGTGGTGATTGTCGATCACCATCAGGCCGGGCAGCACCTGCCCGTGGCGCACGCCATCATCAACCCGAACCGCCAGGACGATCTGTCGAACCAGGGCCAGTTGTGTGCCGCGGGTGTTGCGTTTGTCCTCCTGGCCGCCGTGCAGACGAAACTCAAGGCCGCTGCCGGCGCCGGCACTGCCGCGCGCGATGTCGATCTCCTGCAGTGGCTCGATCTCGTAGCCCTGGCCACGGTATGCGACGTGGTCCCGCTGACGGGCCTCAACCGGGCTCTGGTGCGTCAGGGTCTCAAAGTCATGGCCCGGCGCGGCAACATCGGCCTTGCGGCCCTGGCCGATGCCGCCGGGCTGCGCCACAGGCCGAACGTTCATGCCCTTGGCTTTGTGCTCGGGCCGCGCATAAATGCGGCGGGCCGCTTAGGGTTCTCGGAGATTGCTCTGGAACTCCTCAGCACCGACAACCGCTCGCGCACGGGAGCCATAGGCCAGGAACTTGAGGTCCTCAACAAGCAGCGCCAGGAAATCGAGCTCGGTATTCTCGACAACGCCATCCGCCAGGGCGAAAAGGCGATTGGCACGTCGGCCCAGGTGCCGGCATTGATCGTCACCGGAGAGGGCTGGCATCCGGGCGTCCTGGGTCTGGTGGCGGGGCGTCTGAAGGAGCGGTTCGGACGCCCGGCAATCGCCATCGGGTTTGGCTCGGACGGGGCCGGGCAGGGGTCGGGCCGTTCGATCAGCGGCGTCGATCTCGGCAGTGCCATACGCGATGCCGTACAGGTGGGTCACCTGGCCAAGGGAGGCGGTCACGCAATGGCGGCCGGCCTGACCATAGAGCGCGCTCAGCTGGGCGCCTTTCGCGCGTTCCTGGAAGAACACCTGGCCGAAGCCGCCGGCCACGCAATGACCGGTGCCTCGCTCGGCATCGACGGCGCCATGAGTGCGGGCGGCGCGACGGTGCAGCTAATCGAACTGCTCGAGCGCGCCGGGCCCTACGGCATGGGCAATCCGACACCGCGTTTCGTGTTTCCGGCCCATCGCGTTGCCTTCGCCGATCTTGCCGGCCAGGAACATGTCCGCTGCACTCTGCGCGGCGGCGACAACTCCCGGCTCGCCGCCATCGCGTTCCGCGTGCTGGGCAGTCCTCTTGGAGATATTCTTTTGGAAGCAGGCGATACACCGCTGCATTTTGCCGGGCGCCTCAATATTAATGACTGGGGCGGCAAGCGCACCCCGCAGCTGATGATTGACGACGCGGCCCGGGCGCAGTGAGCCCGGCGGTTCGCAGCGCCTGCGGGGGCGGTAAATTTCCCCGTCATAGAGCGCGCAGACGCCTTGCAATTGCAAACGATCCTCTCTAAAAGAAGCCCGCTTGCAGATGCTGCGGGCCCTTCGTCTATCGGTTAGGACGCCAGGTTTTCAACCTGGAAAGAGGGGTTCGATTCCCCTAGGGCCTGCCATTCCTGCCGAGCGCATTGCGGCGCTCACGTTTCCCGACAAATTCAAGCCGGACAGCGACGCAAGGCGGCGTGACGCTTTGCGTTTACGCTTGGGCTTCGCGCTTCTCCGGCACGGACTGATCTGCAATTCCAATGAACCGGTCAATGGCGCAGCGCGTCATCGTGGACCGTTTCGCGCTTGCGGTCTCGTTCAAATGGTCGTGGATAACATCCCCAATGCGCACATTCTCGCCGTCAACTTCAACAACGGCTCCCAGCGCCGTGAAGCCCTTGCTGGTGAGCACCGAGAATGTGTATTCCCAATCGCCGCCTGAGGCTTGTGTGTAGACACTTCGCCGCTGGCCACGGAAGTACCCTTCATCGAGAAACCAGTCGAGGGTCGCCGTCACGAGCGACAGATCGCAGGCCAGCCCCTCGGCATGGCGGATGCGTGACGCTTTGAGGGGCCTCGGCATCGGGAAATTTTCTTGAAGTTCACCAAGAACTCGAGCGGCAATTCGGTGAAACGGTTCTGAATCAATCATACTAACTAGCCCGCATTTGGCAGTACTGTTTTCAGCAGTGATGCGCTTCTCGGCCAGACACATCCGGCGCGATATCCGTGGCGCTAATGTCCCGCGTCAGTCCACCGCCCGGCTTCGTTCTTCATCGGTGAACGCGTCGGCGAGCGCATCGCCGCTTTGTGCATAGGTCAGCGAACGCCGTGCGGTCGCGGCCATGGTGGCGCCGACATTTGCCGTGTCGTAGTCCATCACGTTGCCGGAATGCAGGCCGATGGCGGCGCCTTCCCTCCAGGCGTCCTGATTGGCGCCGAGATAGATGACGAGCCAGCCTTTGTCCTTCTGGCGGCCCTCGAGCAGCGCCTTGACGGAGGCCCGGTCATGTTCGTCGCTGTCGTTCTCCAGGCCATCGGTTAGAATCACCAGAGCCATGTTCTCGTCCTTGCGCAACTGGGCCGCGTCCATATGCATCACGGTCTTACCGATGGCGTCGAACAGAGGCGTCATGGCCCGCGGTTCGAATGTCTCGCGTGTCAGCCTTGGAAACGATTTGGCCTTTATGTCGTCTTCGATGAGATCGATGCCCTCGCTGTCGAACAGGGTCAAAGAGAGGCGTGCCGAAAGATCGCCCTTGGAAGCAAGCGAGCTGACATATTCGTTGAAGGCGTCGATGGTTGAATCACGGCAGCTTTCCATTGAGCCGGAACGGTCCAACAGGACATGCGCGAACAGTCTGTCTTTGGTCATGGTCGGTGGGTCTCCTGTTTGAGAGCTGGTGTCTCCTGTTCTTTTGGGATGATCAGCCGCGCTTATTGAGACCCGGGCGCGGAGCAGGCTTTCAGTGTGCTGCCGGCTGGATGGCCGCCGCCAATCATGGGGGCCGGAGTCCGGAGTATTACGAGATCGCCTCACAACGCCGCCAGCGTTGAATCGAGCTGCCAATGGTGACATGCGTGCTCGACGGCGGTGTCAGGAGAAGTGTGTTGTCATCCTTCAGAACCATCGAGGTCACGCCGCCGCGCCCCTCTGGCCCGGGCGGTGAGGTATAGGTGTATGAATGCCGCTGATAGGTGCCGGCGATCGTATGTCCATCAATCGAGATCATGTCGCCGTCAATCCGCATCGAGCGGCCGTCTTCGTGACACCAGGCGCCATCTATGGCGTGCGACACCGCAGGCCCCGTTGCCGTAATGATCAGTAGGCAGATGATCGTCGATGCCAATGTGACCCGTGATCGGGGGTTCATGGTTTCACATCCGTTCTTGCAGCCAAAATCATCACGTCAGGTCCGAGTGTCCCGGGACGCCGGCGACTGGTTATGACAAGCATATGGAAACCGGCCATTCCCGCCGCCGCCTATTTTGGCCTACTAACCGGCCGTACGGCAATTCCGTGGAGTTCCCATGACCGATACAATACCTGATTTGAACCTCCCGATCGGCGATCCGGTTCCCGGCTGGCGCACACCGCCGCGGCCGCCGCGTGAACCGATGCAGGGCCGACACTGCCGGGTCGAGCCACTCGATCCCGACTGCCACGCCGCCGACCTTCACGAAGCCAACCTCACTGATGCGGAAGGGCGTATATGGGCCTACCTGCCATACGGACCGTTCGACACCCTGAACCAGTATCGCGCCTGGATGGAAGAGACGTGCCTGAAAGACGATCCCATGTTTCATGCCATTGTCGATCTGAACACCGGCAAGGCGGCAGGAGTGGCAAGCTATCTGCGTATCGATCCGAGCAACGGTTCGATCGAGGTCGGGCACATCAATTACTCGCCGCTGATCCAGCGCGCGCCCGCCGCCACTGAAGCGATGTATCTGATGATGAAGCGCGCCTTCGAGTTGGGCTATCGGCGCTATGAATGGAAATGCCACGGCCTCAACGAGAAATCCCGTAATGCCGCCATGCGGCTTGGCCTCAGTTACGAGGGTGTCTTCCGTCAGGCCACCGTGGTCAAGGGCCGTAACCGGGACACAGCCTGGTATGCGGCAATCGACACGGAGTGGGAGACGCTCGACCGGGCATTCAGTGCCTGGCTGGATCCCGGCAACTTCGCAGCGGACGGCAAACAAAAACAGGCGCTGTCAGAGCTGACGGCACCTGTCCTCGTCAAGCGCGGGTAGGCGCTGCGCTCATTCTCGAAGCAGGCGGCCGAAGCCTTCAAGAGGCTTGTCGTAGCCGGCAAGCCGTAGCGATTGCCACACCATGCACTGGTTACTGCAGAATGCCGGCTTGCCGATCGACTGCTCGATCCGGTCAATCGTTTCAGCCGTACGGATGCCGGTGCACGAAACAAACAGCGCATCCGCATCCGGGTCGGTGATTTCCACCGCCGCATCGTGAATCGCCTGCGGCGTCAGGCGCGCCATCAGTTGATCATCGTCCTGGCAGAAGCCGGCGACATTCAGAATCTCGATTCCGCGGCCTTCGAGGAATGGCACCATGGTCTGGTTCACGTCATCCGTATAGGGTGTCATGAAGGAAATGCGCTTGACGTCGTACTTCTCGAACGCGGCAAGGGCGGCCGTTATCGGCGTCACCACCTGAACGTCGGGCCGGCCCTTTTGAATCTGTGCCACCACTTCCTCGTAACCGATCGAAACGGTTCCCGATGTACAGCTGTACGCAATGACGTCAAACGGCGTCGTCGGCAGGATTTGGGCGGCAGCGTCCGCAAGCTGCGGGCCCATCCGCCGCAAATTTTCGACCGTCACGGGCGAATAGTGATGGACGCGGGCAGTGTAGTACATGACCTCGTCGCCCGGCGGCAGCATGAGGTTGAAATCGCGTTCCGTCACCATGTCGGAAGACAGCGCAATGAGACCCAGTTTGTGCCGGGCGGGACCATCATCGAAATGCGGTTCGACCGGGCGTGTCATCTGGCTGACGGTTTCGGCAATCGACATATTGGATCTCCCTTACCTAGGCCTCGGCTTCTCCTGAGAAAAGCATGAGATGGTGTGTTCCTTTGGTCACTCAGCCTTTCTGAGCGGAACAGGTGCGGGGAGGGTGCCACACCGGCGCAATCCCCGCATCCCGTTTCAATATCCGCCTGAAAGGCTCCCGGTCTTCGGCAACGAAGCGCCCAACCGACCGGGCCGGGTCCTAGTTGGTCTTGTGACGGCCGTTCGCACAGGCAACTGTCCTCAAATCACAAGGAACGTTCTCTGTGCGGTTGCTGCGGCAGTGCTGCAGCGATTCGAGTTTCGCCTTGTCGATGGACGCTCCGGTTCGAATTGCCCATCCCCAGCGTTCTTTGCCGTTCCAGTGATACAGAGCAAGACAATTGTCCCCGTGTACAGCCACAACATCACACGGGTGCTCGGTGTTCTTGGCGCACTCCTGTTTGGCTTCCCTCTCTGCCGTCAAGCGGTCGTTGTAGTTCCAGGTTGCCCCCCATGCGCCATCGACGGCCGCGCTGATGGCTCCCCAGGTGCTGGGAATCCTTGCGTCACGCAACTCCAGCAAGAGATTCACTGTCAGTATGCCATCATCGCTCAGGTTCTTGTTCCGTTGATAACTACGAATCGCCTCCCTGGTTTCTTCGGTCATTTGACCGTTGATCTCACCGACATCGTAGTTGAGTTTGTACAGAATATCTTGGGCCTGTCGGATCAGGTCCGGATCACTAACCGTATCCGCCTTGGCGGCATGAGAGACGGTCAGGCCAAGTGTAATGACGAGCGCAAAAGTAGCTATTTTTATTGAGTTTTTCATGTTCATCCACGGTCTATCAGGGTCTATGCACACGGCGAGCCTAGCAAAAGTCACAAACAATTTCGACCCTCGTTTGCAGATTTAAGGTTAAGCCTTTTTCACGTTGGAGGCCGGACACCGGCGGGTTTGTCCGCCGGAGACCGGCGTTGGGCCCCTGTGCGTTGCACAATCAAGGTGCGATGCATACCAATTGATCTTGCTCCCCGGTGCAATCCCGATAGTCTCGGCCGAGTGTCGTGTTAACTCGGTGGTCGGTGTCAATGTCCAGTCGTCTTGTCGGCAATGTTCTGGCGTTCCTGGCGATGATCCTGTGGGCGACCCAGTTTCCCGCGATGGCGCATATCATGCAGACCTGGCAGCCCCTGCTGATGGCGCCGTTCCGATTGGCCGCCTCGGCGATATTCCTGTTGTTTCTTTTGCTTGTCACGGGAGGGGCGCATCATGTGCGCAATCCGCAGTGGCGCCAGATCTGGCTGCTTGGCGGTGTCGTGCTCGCCGGATCGACTGTGCTGTTTGTCTGGGGACAGAAATACGCGAACCCGGTGACCGCCGCGATCATCATCTCGATGATGCCGGTCATTTCCGTGCTGATTGGGTTTCTGCAGCGGCGCGAACAACTGACCGTGCCGATCGCAGCCGGCATCGTGCTGGCGGTTGGAGGTGGGTACGTAACCGCACTTGCTCCCGACCAGGGATGGTTTGCACTCGGACTGCAGGGAGGCGAAGTGCTGCTGCTGGGCGCGATCACCCTGTTTGTCTGGTACACCCGCGAAACGACAGCTCGCCTTGGTGACATTTCAGAACTGGCCCAGGCCGCCTTCACGCTGACCTGCGCAACGGTCGGCGCGGCGATTGTCGCCACCGGCGCGGTGGCGCTGGGCTATGCGGAACCCGTGTTCGACTTCTCCTGGCCTTCCGTCGGCATCATTGTCTGGGTCGGGGCCATGTCTGTAGGACTTTCCATGGTGATGTGGTTCGCGGCGGTGCGGCGTCTCGGCGTAACCGTGACCACGATGCATCACAATCTGGTGCCGTTCTATGTCATGGTTCTGGCACTCTTCAGCGGCGGTGAGATCATCCAGACCCAGGCCTGGGGCGCGCTTCTGGTATGTGTCGGTGCGGTGCTGGCTCAGGTGCCTCTGCGTCACCTTTTGATGCGCCGGGACAAGGTCGTCTGAAGTCGTCCACAGACCTCTATGGTCGATGCGGGACATCGGCGGACCAGATCCGTTGCCAGACCCAGGCAAGACCGGAGAGATCCTGTCCGATCGGAACCCTCTCAGACTTGGCGAGCGGAACGGCGTGCGGGTTGCCGATGCTCGCCAGCTTGAATGTAAAGACGTAGTTCGGCTCGAACCCCATGCGCAGGTCCGACAGAATGACGTCATCGCCGTCGCGCTTGAGGGTGTAGAAGCCCTTGGTAAACCATTGCAACCTTTGGGTCGCCCAATCCTCCTGAAGCCCGTTGAGAAGTTCCATGTTGCGGCTGTGCGGAGCAAAGCTGAGTTCGTCCGCCGTGCCGTCAAGAATGGAATAATAGGCATTGTAGTATGTGTCTCCGTCGACCGCGACGACACGCCAGAACAAAGATGTGAACGGCCCGGCAATGGGCATGACCTTGGCGTTTTCGATGCCGGCGCGTTCCAGGCCGCGCTCGGCGGCTTCGATCGCCTGCTGCTTTGCCATAACGGTCCAGGCGAGATAGGCCGAACTGAGCACGAGCCCAAGGGAATTCATGCGATGGCCGGCAGGTTTCGTTCTCCGCATGGCCAGGGCGCACAGGACACCGACGAGAAGCGGGAGCGTATAGGCCGGATCGATGATGAAAATGGTCGCCCAGCCCACGGGCGTCGGGTCGATCGGCCAGAAAATCTGTGTGCCGTAAACCGTGAAACTGTCCAGCAGGGGATGGGTGATCAGCACCGCAAACACCAAAAGGTGCCAGGCCAGACGATGTTCGCGCGCCCGTTTCTGGAATCTGATAATCGCCTCGGCAATCACAGGCGCCGCCAGGGAGAGGACAAACAGGGAATGGGAGGCGCCGCGGTGATAGGTGAAATCGCTGACCGGGTCGCCCAGCGGTATGAACACATCGAGGTCGGGAAGGGTGCCGCAGATACCGCCGGCCAGCGCCGCGCGCCAGCCGACTTTGCGGCCGAGCACCAGCTCACCGATCGCCGCGCCCAATGCTATCTGCGTTACCGAATCCATAGCATCCCTTCTATCTCATAAAACGTCATGGCTGCGATACGTCAGCGGCCGCGCCGTGGATCAGACGGCCCGATTACGCCTAAAGCTTCCTTATCCCAATTTTAAGGCATGCCTCATAACCTGCAGCGTGGCAAAAAGCGAAGATTCTAGGGGTGGAAACCAATGCTTGGGGAACCGATCACAAACAACACCTGCGGGCTCGCATCGGTCCTGATTGTCGATGACGACCCCGTCATGTGCGCAATCGCGGAAATGTTCTTTCAGAAACGTGGTGTCGCAAAAGTCCACACCGCGGTCAACGGCCATCACGGACTGCAACTGGTCGACCAGTTTGCCGGTGAGATCGATTTCATCCTTTGTGACCTGAACATGCCCGAACTCGACGGCATACAGTTCCTCCGCCATCTCAAGGACCGCGAGTTTCGCGGACACATTGCCATTCTGAGCGGCGAGAAGGCTGCGGTCGTGAAGACCGCGCAAAGCCTGGCCCAGGCGCACAATCTCAACATTGTCGGTGCGCTCGCCAAGCCTCTCAAAATGAATGATCTGGAAGAAATCGTGAACCGGATCAATAAGCCGGCGGAGAAAGCGGCAACCTCAGTCCCGGTCCTGGCCACCGTGCACGACCTCCGGCACGCACTGGTGTCGCGTGAAGTCGTGCCATTCTATCAGCCTAAAATCGATGTCATGAGCCATGCGGTCTGTGGAGCCGAAGCGCTGGCCCGCTGGCTGCATCCAAATCTGGGCATGATCGGACCTAATTTCTTTATCCCGATGGCCGAGCAAAACGGCCTTCTGGGTCAACTCACCGATGTGATCATCTCGGCGTCCATTGACAATTTGATGCTGTGGCGCCAGCGCAATGTGAATCCGAAAATCTCAATCAATCTTGGAGCGGATGCACTGAACCGCATCGAGTTTCCAGATGAAATGTCGGCCAGGATGGGAACGGCCGGGATAGACTGCGGGACGGTTGTCTTTGAGATCACCGAACGTCAGCTGGTTGAGAAATCCACCATATCCTCGGAGGTTCTGGCACGGCTTCGCATCATGGGTTTCGGTATTTCGATAGACGACTTCGGAACCGGATACTCGAATATCGAGCAGCTCCGCGAATACCCGTTCTCCGAACTGAAGATCGATCAGACGTTCATCCGCGAGGCCACGCGGGACCAGTTCGCGCGCGCCAGCGTCGAGGCCAGCACCAAACTCGGCAAACAGCTGGATCTTCGTCTTGTCGCGGAGGGAGTGGAAACCGAAGAGGACTGGAATTTCGTCGCTGCGAGCGGCATCGATGAGGTCCAGGGTTATTACATTGCGAAACCGATGCCCGCATCGGCGTTTGCCGACTGGGTCACCGACTACGAAGCCCGGGTGACGCGCAGACCGGTCAGCCAGATCCTGCAGTCCTGAAGGAAGCGTTCCGGCCACACTATGAAGGGTTTTGCTTCGGCTAGGGAAACCCTCAGGCGGTGATCGCCGACGGTGCCTGTGGCTGATCGAATTCAATGCGGTTGCGGCCGCCATCCTTCGCCCGGTAGAGCGCAGCATCGGCGCGGGCGCTCAGCGAGGTGCCGTCTTCCAATTCTTCAAGTATTGCAACACCGATGCTGACAGTCAGTTGCCCGACACCGGGGAACTGATGCCGCGCGACTTTTTCCCGGAACCGCTCGGTGGCAATCCGGGCGCCGTTCAGATCCGTATCGGACAGCAGCCAGGTGAATTCTTCGCCGCCCCAGCGGAAATAGAGATCGCTATCGCGTGCCTCGGCCCGCAGCAATTGGGCAAACTCGCGAAGCACCTTGTCGCCGGCCGCGTGACCACCTGCGTCGTTAATCACCTTGAAGTTGTCGATGTCGATGATTGCCAGGGACAACGGCACCTTGTGACGGTGGCTGCGCGCGATGGTCTGACCGAAAAGGGCATCGAATGCCCGTCGGCCAAGTATGCCGGTCAGCGAATCGGTGAGAAAGCTCTTGCGGCTTTCCACGGCACGGATGCCGACCCGCAATTGCGCCATGATTTCCTGCGGTTCGAAGGGCTTTGTAAGGTAGGCGTCCGCACCGCTTTCAAGACCGCAGACGCGAGACGTGACTTCGGCGCGGGCGGACAGCATGATGATGTAGGCCGACGTACCCGGCGCGGTCTGCCGTATCCGCGAACACACTTCGGTTCCGTTCAGATCGGGCATCATGACATCGAGAATGATAATCTCCGGACTGTGCTCCTTGACCGCAGCAAGCGCTTTCTGACCGTTTCCGGCTTCCAGTATTTCAAGGCCGGCAGCGCTCAGGCAAATGCGCAAGACATGCCGTAGTTCAGGTTGATCGTCGACAATCAGCACTTTCATCATATTGTTGCCCACAGCCTCTAGATCACGATCAACTCAGGTGGTCTCACCTACATCGGTAAAACGAGATCGATTTCTATACGTTGGGGCGGGATCGGACGGAAAACCGGTGGCCACTTTTCCTGAACCCACTCCAGACCATCTAATTGACTGTGAATTAACCAGAAAAGCCCTGAGGAAGTCTTAAATGCGCCACGATTGACTCCGGCCGAATGCTGCCAAAGTGTCATATGTCGCCTGCTTCCAGGAAAATTCAGCTCGCCTTTTTGGCAATGCCTGATTGATGGCACCGAAGCATTGGGCTATGACCCAAGGCCTCGGTGAGCGGGTGAGGGTGTGTGAACATGAAAGAAGTGAAGTCTCAGGTCTCGGGAATTGTCGCGGCTATTGAATCCGAGCCAGGCAGTTCGGTCGAAGCGGACCAGGTTATCTTGTTGATTGAAAGCATGAAAATGGAGATCCCCGTTGAGTCGCCCTGCGCCGGAACCCTTGCGGAGGTTCTGGTTGAAGAGGGCGAAAGCGTCACCGAGGGGCAAGTGGTGGCCAATGTCCGAGAGGGCTGACGCGAACAGTTGAAGAGGGCGGGCCGTGGCTGACAACGACAACAGGAAAGACCGGCAGGAGCCGCGTTCGGACCTCGCCGCGGTCCTGGCGGCCAAGGCGGCGACCCTCGATGAGAACCGTCCTGATGCCTTGGCGAAACGCAAAAAAACCGGACATTGGACCGCGCGCCGGAACATTGAGGCGCTTCTCGATTCGGAATCGTTCCAGGAGTACGGCCAGCTGGCCAGGCCCGCCTTCAAGCTGCGCGACGGCGCCGCCGACGGATTGGTCATGGGGATCGGAACCGTTTCAGGTCAAAGCGTTGCGGTTGCCGCCTATGACTACACCGTCCATGCCGGAACCCAGGCCACCATCAATCACACCAAGACCGACCGCCTGTTCCATGTCGTGGAGAACCTTCGGCTGCCCCTGATCTTCTGGACCGAAGGCGGCGGCTGGCGTCCCCATGAGAACAACATTTCTCCGCGCGACTTCGAAGAAACCTTTGCCATGATGGCCAAGCTGTCCGGTCAGGTGCCAACCCTCGGCATCGTCGCGGGCAGGTGCTTCGCCGGTAACGCCAACGTTGCCGGCCTGTGCGATACCCTGATCGCCACCCGCAAGGCTGCCCTGGGAATGGCCGGCCCGCCCCTGGTTGAATCGGCACTCGGCATAAAGCTGACGCCGGAGGAGCTCGGGCCTCCGGAAGTTCACGAGGCCGCCGGCGCCATTGACATTCTGGTGGAGGATGAGGCCGAAGCCGTAGAAGTCGCAAAGCTCTATCTTTCCTACTTCAGACAGGACAACCCGCCGGGTGAAGAACCTGACGTCATGGCACTGCGCGATGTGGTTCCGGAGAACCCGCGCCGCGCCTACGATGTGCGCAAGGTGATAAACGGCATTGCCGACGTCGGCTCGGTGCTTGAATTGCGGCCGCAGTTCGGCCGGGCGGCGGTCACCTCGCTGATCAGGGTCGGTGGCCGGCCCACGGGCGTACTCGCCAACCAGCCCATGTATCTGGCCGGCGCCATGGACAGCCCGGCCTGCGACAAGCTCGCCCGCTTCATACAATTATGCGATGCCCACGACATTCCGATGCTCTATCTTTGCGATACGCCCGGTCTCATGGTCGGGCCGGAAGTCGAGGCAACGGCGCTGGTGCGTCACAGTTCGAGAATTCTCACCGCAGCCGTTAATGCGACCACACCCTTCATGACCGTCGTTCTGCGCAAGGCCTATGGGCTTGGCTATTACATGATGGGATCGCTGCCGGTGAACCCGTCTCTGCTTGTTGCCTGGCCGACCGCGGAGTTCGGCGCCATGGGCCTCGAGGGAGCGGTCAAGATCACCCACAAACAGGAACTCGACGCGATCGCCGATCAAAAGGCGCGTCTGCAGCGTGAACGGGAACTGGCCGACGAAATCCGGGCGCGCAACACTGCGTTGGAGGTCGCCGGGCGTTTTGAATATGACGATGTCATCGACCCGTCCGAAACCCGTGCGGCGGTCCTGAAGTTCCTCAAGAGCCTGCCGCCCGTGCCACTGCGCACCGGGCGCAAGCGCACGATTGACAACTGGTAGGCATTCAAGTGTGAGGGAGGCTGACGGGCGGTTTCAGCGTGCAACCTTGATGCCGGCCGCCTCGCGATCCCAGGTTTCGGCGCTCACCCCCAATTCACGCAACGTGTACTTCTGGATCTTTCCGGTCGGCGTTTTGGGCAGCTCGTCCATCACCGTTACGTAGCGCGGCACCATGAAATAGGCCATTCGCGGTTCCAGCCAGCTGATAAGCGCCTCCAGATCGAGCTCCACATCCGGCTTCAGAACAATCGCGGCGGCGACGTCCTGCTCGGAAAACTCAGAGTCGACGGGATAAACCGCACACTCGGCAATCGCCATGTGCTGGCCGACAATTCCCTCCACCTCCATTGAAGAGATGTTCTCGCCGCGCCGGCGGATCGCGTCCTTGATGCGATCGACGAAATATATGCTGCCGTCGGCGTCGCGCCGCCCGGCGTCTCCACTGTGAAGCCATTGATTGCGCCACATGGCGACGGTCTGTTCGGGCTGTCTCCAGTATCCCAGCATAGTGATCCAGGGTTCCTTTGGGCGCACGGCGATCTCGCCGAGAACACCCGGCGGAACTTCCCGGTCCTCGCCATCCACGACGCAGACTTCAAACATGTCGCTGCGGACCGAGCCCACGAACTGCACATCGTGCACGGGCGTTCCAGGCGCCATGAACACCGGTGCGTTAACCTCCGTCGATCCGTAGGCGGTGGCGATACGCGCACCGAACCGGTCCGCGAACGCATCGACGTCCGGCAGGAGAGGGCACATGAGAACCCGGTCAAGGGGCGTATTTGGATCATCTTCGCGTGGCGCCTGGCGCTGCAGAAAGTTTGCCATGGCGCCGAGAAGAAACGTGGTGGTTGCGCCATAGTCCCTGACATCGTCCCAGAACGCGCTTGCGCTGAAGCGCTGCGGGAACGCTGCCGTGGCGCCATGGATTGCGGCGGCGTAGATCACGCCCCACTTGCCGGCCACATGAAAAAGCGGCAGTCCGGCAGTATAGTAGACGTCGTCGGGGCCGACCTCGAGACAACCGGCACAACCTGCTGCATACTCATATGCATGCCCGTGGGCCACCATCACACCCTTGGACGGGCCCGTCGTGCCCGATGTGTACATGATCGCCGTGAGATCGGAGATTTCCGGTGTGTGCTCTACTGGCGAAGTGTCATTCGACAGCAGAGCCGCGAATGGCGAGATGTCGAACTTTGCGGCCAGGCCGGGCGGCACGGTGAACGTGGTGTCGTCGCCCGCATGAACGAAGATGCGTTCCAGTGTCGAAAGCCGGTCGGCCACCGCCTCGAAGCGATCGAGGAACTCGGCCGCACATACTGCGGACCTCGCAGTTGAATCGTTGATCACATGCGCCAGAATATCGCCCCGGTAGGCTGTGTTGATCGGCACTTCGACAACCGCGGACTTGCTGCACGCCACCCAGGTTGCGACATAATCGGGAACATCCGGCAACATGAAGACGATCGTGTCGCCGGGCTCAACCCCGTGTGACCTGAGGCCGTGCGCCAGGCTGTCGGACAGGCGGTCGATGTCACGGTAGGTCAGTCTGGCCGCATCGTTTGCAATCCAGGTCCTGTCAGGAAAATGTTTGACCGCGTGGCGCAGCACATGCACCACGGTTCGCTCTTCTGGAGCAAATCCTGACATTGGCGCTCCGATGTTACCAGTGTCCGACATTCTCCATTGACGCCCACGGTTCTTGTTGCGGCAGCGCATCACCGGCCTGGAGCAGTTCGATGGAAATGTTGTCCGGCGAGCGGATGAACGCCATGCGCCCGTCGCGAGGGGGCCGGTTGATCGTCACGCCCTGATCCATCAGGCTCTGACAGAACGCGTAGATGTCATCGACCTGGTAGGCGAGATGCCCGAAGTTGCGCCCTTCGTCATAATCTTCCGGGTCCCAGTTGTAGGTAAGTTCGACCGGTGCATCCTCGTTGCCCGGGGGCGCCACGAAGACAAGGGTAAAGCGGCCTTGCTCGCTCTCGTAGCGGCGGGTTTCAACCATGCCCATCTTGTTGCAGTAGAAGTCTAGCGACGCGTCGATGTCGGTGACCCGCACCATTGTGTGTAGATATTTCATGAACCGTTCCCAAATGCGTGTTTGCCCAGCATTGGATATGTCATAGCCTGCCCGGCGCAACAGTTCCAGAGATCGGCTGCATCATGACACTTGAACACAGCGAACTGCACACTCTCATCGGCAATGCCAATCGGATCGTCGCCTTCACCGGTGCCGGGATCAGCACCGAATGCGGCATTCCCGATTTCCGCAGCCCGGGCGGCATCTGGACCAACAACATGCCGATCGAGTTCGACGACTTCTTGAATTCGATCGACATGCGCAAGGAGGCCTGGCAGCGCAAGTTCCGCCTTGATGATGAGTTCTCATCGGCCACACCCGGCCGCGGGCACAAGGCCCTTGCGCATCTGGTTCACACCGGGCGGGCCAGCCACATCATCACCCAGAACATCGACAATCTGCATCAGGCCTCCGGTGTCGGGCCAGACCAGGTGATTGAGCTTCACGGCAATGGCACCTATGCCAAGTGCCTTGATTGCGGCGAACGCCATGAGTTGCCCTGGGTCCGTGAACGCTTTGAAGGCTCCGGCACGCCGCCCGGCTGCTCCGCCTGTGGCGGCCTGGTCAAATCGGCGACCATTTCGTTCGGCCAGCCGATGCCGCAACATGAAATGACGCGCGCAGAAGCGGCCACCCTGAACTGCGACCTGTTCATAGCGATCGGTTCGTCCCTGGTGGTGTTTCCGGCGGCCGGATTTCCACTGAGGGCGAAGCAGAACGGTGCGAATCTCGTCATCATCAACCGCGATACGACCGAACTCGACCCCTATGCCGACCTCGTCATCCAGGACGACATCGGAACCGTTCTCGAGCCGCTGATGGATCTCGCTCCCCTGAGCCCGCTGAACTGAGCGACACGCCATGAACGCTTCGGCTTCCCGCATCGTCAGCCTGCTGCCGGCGGCAACCGAAATCGTCTGTGCCCTCGGGCAGGCGCACCGGCTCGCCGGCATAAGCCATCAATGCGATTATCCCGAGAGTGTCATGCAGCTTCCCGTGCTCACGCGTACCCGGCCAATGGGCGGCTCGACCAATGCCGCGATCAATGATGGTGTCCGTGACATCGTCGAGCGAGGACTTGCGCTTTATCTCGTCGACGCCGACCGTCTGCGCGAGATTGATCCCGCCATCATCATCACCCAAACCCAGTGTCACCTTTGTGCGGTAAGCCCGGATGATCTGGTCGGAGCGCTGAGTGCCTGGACCGGCGCCACACCCGACGTGGTTTCCCTTGAGGCCATGACACTTGAAGCGATCTACGAAGACGTGAGGGAGATCTCCGTCGCGCTGGGCTGTGAAGCTGACGGATCCGATTTGATCGCCCGCATGCGACAGCGCATGGATCGCACCCACTGGCGGGCCAGGGCGTGTGATGTCCGGCCACGGGTCGGCGTGCTTGAGTGGCTGTCACCGCTGATGGCGGGCGGCAACTGGATGCCGGAACTCCTGCGGCTCGCCGGATGCGAACCGGTCTGGGGCGAGGCCGGTGCCCATTCGCCCTGGCTGACCGAGGAGCAACTGCTCATCGGCGACCCGGACATCCTGCTGGTCATACCCTGTGGTTATGGAATTGCCGAGGCAAGGGCAGAGCTCGCTGCCGTTTCGGGCCTGGGCTGCTGGCCGGAATTGACCGCTGTAAGGTTGCAAAACGTCTTCATTTGCGACGGCAACGCGCACTTCAACCGCCCCGGACCCCGCATTACCGAATCACTGGAGATCGTTTTCGACATCGCCCATGGCTCCGGCACCGAAAATGCCCGGTCGGGGCATGGTTGGGAGCGGGTGAATTAAGGCCCAATGCGCACAATGTGCCAACTTTCCCAAAATGCGGATGTTGGAGCCTAAAACAGAAAATTTGGCGGAATTCCGCACAAAACATACATGTCACTAGTGTGACATTCCTGCACCGGGAACAAAAAATCGTCCGAAAACCGCCGCTTTTTCCACATTCATAGGGCGGGTTTCTCTGTACAAACCGCACCCGTTTGTAGCACATTGGACATCGACCTTGGGGAGCGGGCAGGTCAATGCGGCGGACAAATTACAATTCAGGTTTCAACATTCAAAACGGGTTCTTTTAGGTACCCTTAGAGGCGGCGGAGGGGGCCACTCCGAGTGGATAGGGTTGATCAGGTCGTTAGTATCACCGATGAGTCGGCGGTCAAGATCATTGAAATTTCGGGCTTCGTTAAGTGGTTCGATGTGGCGAGAGGTTTTGGGTTCGTTATCCCTGATAACGGTCTACCCGATGTCTTGATACATCTGAGCTGCCTGAAGCGCGATGGCTATGATGCGGTGCTCGAAGGCACACGCATTGTATGCGAGGCGGTAGAGCGGCCCAAGGGCCTGCAGGCGCTCAAAATCCTTGTTGTCGACACATCGACGGCAATCCAGCCGATGCAACGGCCGGAGGCCAAGACGCATGTCGCGGTCACGCCGGAAAGTGACTGGGTCGAGGTCAAGGTCAAGTGGTTCAACCGGCAACGCGGCTACGGCTTCGTTACCGAGTACGAGAACGGACCGGATATCTTCGTCCATATGGAGACGTTGCGCCGTTTCGCCATCGCCGAATTGCGCCCTGACCAGATTATGTGGGTACGCTTCGGGAACGGTCCGAAAGGCCTGATGGCCGCCGACGTAAGCCTCACGAAGCCGGCGCCGAACTAGAATCTGGTTCCAGCGGACAACTGGAATACGAGCTCCATCACAACTCGTCTTTGTCGCCGCTCTTGCCCGGCTTTGCTACGTCGATTTGGATTTCGTAATTGCCAGCTCGGTTGCGGCGCACGACCTTCACGGACAACTGCCGGTCCGGTCGAAAGGTCTCCTTGAAATGGTCCCCGGGCTGCCAGGCCGCATCGGGCAGGTTGCCTTTTGCCGTGTCCGTACCGGCCTTGTTCGGGACGATCACCACGGGATCTTCGCCCGAAGCCTTCCTCACGTCGACCTTGTAAATGAGCACCCCGCCGGTATGTGTCTTCCCGTTCAGATCGGTATAGGACCCGGCCTGTTCGATGGCGTAGAACTGCGTCGGCCTCCCGCCAGGTGTGATCGGCACCACCACCATTGACGTGCCGCAGACATCTGCGTGTTTGACGAGAGGTATCCGAAGGTCGTTTGTCGGTTTCGAGATCAAATTGATGCGATGACTTGGCAGCCAGCCGAGTTTGTGCAGATGCCAGCCGAGAAATCCCATGCCCCGGAATGAATCGCTCATGATGTCCCATGGACCCGCGGGCGACTTCTCGGCGCTTCCGCCGTTCCCATAATTGTAGAGGTCGGGCAATCCCAGAACGTGACCAATCTCGTGTGCGACCGTCCTGTGGCCGAACTGCATGACCGGATTGCCCTGTGCGTCCGGGTGGGCGTAGCTGGTTCCAAGGGTGATCCCATGGCGCAGCTCGTGCCCGTTTCGGGTGATGCCCTGGCCCCTTCCGGCGACCCAGGTGCGCGTCGGTTGAATGCTCCGGGGACTTGTCTTGCCTGATCGCCTGATCCGGGCCTCGTCGGGCGCCGCAACGATGACGAAATTGAACTGCGAAAAATCAAGCCCCGGATAAAGCGCCAGGGCATCGGCAATGAGGTTCTTGTGATCGGTCCAGTCTTCGGAGCTGTAGCGCGATGCGGGCCGGGGCATACGCTTCCATTTGTGGGCGATCACACGGTTGTCGTAGCGCATGCGGCCGGATGACTGCTCGGCATAGAACTTGGCGACCTTGCCTTGTCCGAAGATCTCAAAGCCGAACGCCTGGGGACTGGTGCCCGAAGGCGCGGGCGCATCAGAGAAGTCGACAAAGATGGTGACGGACTTGAGAGTCCTGTTCACCAGAGCGTCGGGAACGAAATACTCATCGCCGTCCGTGCGGCCCTCAGTCTTGGCGATGCCGGGTTGATCGCTCAGCAACTCTCTTGCCGGGTTCGACAGCGAATAGAAATTCCAGAAATCCTTCTTCGGAGAAACCGGAAACTTACCCCGAGCCGGTTCCTGCAGGTAATGCGGCTTTGGAAAGTAGGAGGCACTCTGAACGAAGTATTTGCGGCCGGTCTTGCGCTCGAACGTCCAGCATTTGTTGGGTTCGCGTCCGGGTGCAGTCAGGCTCACCTGGGTGTTCGTGGTTGGGCCCGCTCCCACGGACAACACCCTGCAGCGGGTGAGCGCTGCATCATCGTACCTGATGATATGATAGTCGTCTGGCGCCGAGCATCCCCGGTTGAGAAAGAAAACCTGGTCCCTCTGGTTGGGGTGCTGATCGGATAGGAACGGTTGGCCTCCCCGGGACACCGTGAGCGGAAAAACCTGCGGATAGGTCCCGTACTCAATGGTGTAGCCGGTGTCCTGATCGAACGTGACTTGCTGTGAATGGGCGTACTGCATCGACAGCACCGCAAGCGAGAGCGCGGCGGCCGATAAAACCGTCAGAAACTTGAATGCTCTGTATCCGGCCGGATGCGATTTGAAGAGTGGGCGTGCTGCGAGAAGTGCCGTGTAAGTCATGCCAAGTGCCCCCTGATATGCGAACCGGTGGTCAAAGTATGCTTCAGTTTCGTGTAAATAGAAAGACGGCGGCCATCGGCGAACCTGTCCGGAACGTGTCCTCTCGCATCTATTGACGTAAAATGCGAAGGGTGAGAGAACAAGCGGCGAATCGGCTCCGGGAAATCTCCGGGACTTTTTGTGTCGATTTCAGCACTTTTTGCCAGTTTGTTGACGTTTTCGGATTACCCGATAAGGGCGTTTCTGGCCTTAAGTGACTTGAAAACATTGGTCGCGGGGTGTAGCGCAGGCTGGTAGCGCACCTGCTTTGGGAGCAGGGGGTCGGCGGTTCGAATCCGTCCACCCCGACCAGACCACTTTGTTGCGGTGAAAATTCGCAAAGGGGGAGAAGGCGTTCAGATGGCTGCACGGATCTACAAACCGGCAAAGACTGCAATGCAGTCCGGCAAGGCGAGGACCAAACGCTGGGTCCTGGAGTATGAGCCCGAGACGCCGCGCGAGGTCGAGCCACTGATGGGCTGGACCAGTTCCGGCGACATGAAGCAGCAGCTCGGGCTCTCCTTTTCGAGCAAAGACGACGCGGTTGCCTATGCCGAACGCAACGGCATCACCTTCCGCGTCATCGAGCCCAAGGCGTCAAAGCGCCGGCCGAAATCCTACGCGGACAATTTCCGCTATGGCCGCGTCGGCCAGTGGACGCACTGAGGCCGGGAGCGCTTTGCACAACGGTCCCGTAGCTCAACCGGATAGAGCAGCGGACTTCTAATCCGCAGGTTGCAGGTTCGAGTCCTGCCGGGATCGCCATACCTCAGCACCGCCAGCACCCGCGCAGGCCGCCAGCTCTTTCCGTATGCTGATTATCGTGCCGCCGCCATCTGCTCAAATCCTGCCTCAAGATCACGCTTCAGGTCCTCGACGCTCTCCAGCCCGATGTGAAACCGCAGAGCCGGCCCCTCATGCGTCCACGTTGTTGCGGAGCGGTAGGCGCCCGGCTTGAACGGCACCACCAGGCTTTCATAACCGCCCCAGGAATAGCCCATGCCGAACAGCTCCAGAGAGTTGAGGAAGGCGTAGAGGTTGGCCTGCGAGACCGGTTTCAAGACGACGGAGAACAGCCCCGAGGCTCCGGTGAAATCGCGCTTCCAGATGTCATGGCCGGGCGCCGACGGCAGGGCGGGGTGCAGCACCAGGTCGACCTCGGGACGGTCATCCAGCCACTGTGCGATCTCGATACCCGATTTCATGTGCCGTTCGAGCCGGACCCCCATCGTGCGCAAGCCGCGCAGGGCGAGATAGATGTCGTCCGGTCCGGCACATTGTCCGATCAGGTCAAACCCCTCGTGCAGTTTGGGCCATAACTCCTCCGTCACGGTGACGGAACCGATCATCACGTCGGAATGACCGACCACGTATTTGGTGCCGGCCTGGACCGCGATATCGATGCCATGACCGAAAGCATCGAAAAACAGCGGCGTCGGCCAGGTGTTGTCCATCGCCACAAGGCACCCGTGCTTGCGGGCGACGCCGACAATTGCGGGAATGTCCTGCATTTCCATGGTCTGTGATCCGGGGCACTCGGTGAAGATCAGCTTCGTGTTGGGGCGCACGAGCGCCTCGATTCCCGCACCGATGAGCGGGTCGTAATAGGTGGTTTCAACCCCGAACTTTCCAAGCATGCCGTTGCAGAACATCCGTGTCGGCCGGTAGACGCTGTCGGAAACAAGAATGTGGTCGCCGCCTTCAACGAACGACAAAAGTGCTGTGGTGATGGCGCCCAGACCGGACGAAACGACTTTGCTCGCGAACCCACCGTGCAGCCTGGTCAGGGCCTGTTCCAGCGCATCGGATGTCGGTGTCCCGCGGCGGCCGTAAAGATAAGTCTGATCGCGCGCGATCAACTTCTCGGCGGTTGGAAACAAAACGGTCGACCCGTGATAGACCGGCGGGTTCACAAATCCGAAATTTGAGTGCGGATCACGTCCGGAACTCACCAGCAATGTGTCCACTTCGGAGAATTCGCCGTTTGGGTTCTTGTTCACCATTTGAATGTCCTGAAAAAAAGTTGACCATGATTAGGATTTTGCAGGGGATCGCCGCCCGATTAACCTAATTTGCCTGTTATCTATGCATTCACCCTTGACCAAAAGTCGAATTATGCGCCAGATACCGGCGGGAGATGTGGGGGGACCCGCGTCTGTCTAGGGAGTAACTCATCAATTGTCACTTTTTGTGTACGTGATGTCCGGACCGATTTTCGTGTTCGCAGGGTTTGCGCTTAGGCGTTAAGCTCATTGACGGCGCGTGCGCACAATAAGAGTTGGTAACAGAGAAGGCTTGAACATGAAAATAAAGCTAGCTTCATTGGTACTTGGCGCGGTGGTCGGAGTTTCCGCCGCCACTGCTGCTTCGGCCGCAACGCTTGACGATGTCAAGGCGCGCGGCGAACTGCTCTGCGGTGTGTCGACCGGCGTCGCCGGTTTTGCGGCCAAGGACGACAGCGGTAACTGGGGCGGCGTCGACGTCGACGTCTGCAAGGCGGTTGCCGCGGCAGTTCTCGGCGACGCGGGCAAGGTCAAATATGTCCCGACCACGTCGAAGGAGCGCTTCACGGCACTGCAGTCGGGCGAAGTCGACCTGCTGTCGCGTGTCACCACATGGACGTTCTCGCGGGACGTCAAGCTCGGTTTCGAGTTTACCGGCGTGAACTACTATGACGGCCAGGGCTTCATGGTGAAGAAGTCGCTTGGTGTGACCTCTGCCCTGCAGCTCGACGGCGCAACGGTTTGCGTCCAGACCGGCACGACCACCGAGCTGAACCTCGCCGACTACTTCCGCACCAACAACATGACCTACAAGGCGGTCAATGTTGAAACTGCGGATGAATCGGTTGAAAACTACGTCAACAATGCCTGCGACGTCTACACGACGGACAGTTCGGCTCTTGCCGCGCAGCGCAGCGGCCTGGCCGATCCCTCGGCCCACCTCGTGCTGCCGGAAATCATCTCCAAGGAGCCGCTTGGCCCGCTCGTGCGGCACGGCGACAACCAGTGGGGTGACGTTGTTCGCTGGTCGCTCAATGCGATGGTTATCGCCGAAGAAAAAGGTGTGACCATGGCCAATGTTGACGAGATGAAGGGCTCGAACGATCCCGAAATCAAGCGTCTGCTCGGCAGCGACGGCGACATGGGCGCACAGCTCGGCCTGAGCGCCGACTGGGCCTACCAGATCGTCAAGCAGGTCGGCAACTACGGCGAGTCGTTCGAAGCGCATATCGGTGTCAATACGCCGATTGGCCTCGACCGCGGCCTGAACCAGCTGTGGACCAAAGGCGGCATTCTTTACGCACCGCCGATGCGCTAAGGCGCAGACAGACTATAGGGACGGATCGTGTGGGGCGGTCCGTCCCGACCCGGTATAGAATAGAACCTAATACATACCGGACCATTCCCTCATCGCCACGGGTGTCAGGCGGGGGGGCCAGGGGAGGCACCAGTAATGACCCACTTTGCTGACTACATACCCTATGTGGCCTGTTTGCTGGCGATTGTGACGTTTAACAATCGCGCGCAGCAGGCCGGCAATCCGCTGCCAAGCTCCTTGACATTTGCCATCAGTGGCGGCGCCGCTTTCCTGATCGGCGCCTGGATCGGCAACTGGATTATCTATTGGTATTTCCTGGGCATCCAACCGGCCAACATACTGCCCCACCCGGACACGGTGTTCTCGACACCGGACTGGAAATGGGTGCCGATTTGCGACCCGGTGCGTGTTTCATCATTGGCAAAAACCCTGTTGGTCACTCCTGGTTGTCTCCTGGGGATCGCATGTGCGATGTTCGCCTGGAACCGGCAGTACGGTCTGGAAAACCGTTTCATCAGGCCGCCGCCGGATTATTCGAAATTTGGCGTTGTGGCCGCGGGGCACGGGGGATTCGAAGGGTCCCTTATCAACAACCCGAAGGTCCGCTCCGTTGTGACGCAGATTGTCGTCATCGGCTCCGTCGCCCTCCTGTTTTACTTCATTGTCGCCAACACCGCACACAACCTTGACCGCCTCGGCATCGCCTCCGGCTTCAAGTTCCTTTGTGATCCGGCCCGTTACGACGTCACCGGCGGTTTCATGCCGGTCAGTTCAACCGAAACACACTGGGCCGCCTTCACCGCCGGTCTGCTCAACACATTCGTCGTGGCCGTATTCGGTTGTATCGCGGCGACCATACTCGGCGTAATCATCGGCGTGCTGCGGCTGTCGAACAACTGGATCGTCTCCAAGCTTGCTGCCGTCTATGTCGAGACGCTGCGCAACATCCCGGTTCTGCTGCAGATCCTGTTCTGGTACGGAATATTCATCCTGCTGCCGGCGCCGAGGCAATCTCTGAAGATCTTCGACACGTTCTATCTCAACAACCGTGGCTTTCTTGGTCCCAAGCTGTTCGTTGGTGACGCCCCCGTGTTGAGCGCCGAACAGCAGGCCACCATGATCAGCGAAATGGGCGATGTGAAGTATCAGCGCCTGGTCGAGGAAGCCGGCGGAGAAGAGAATGTGGCCGCCGCGCTGGCCGAGTCCGTGCGTCCGGTGTTCGGTGACGGGTCTTCGGTCCTTTTCATCTCACTGATTGTCGCGTTTTTCGCGGTCTGGTTCTACCGCCGCTGGGCGCGCAAGAGGCAGGAAGCGACCGGCCAGCAGTCTCCTGTGTTTCTCGTCAGCGCGGGAACCATCATCTTGTTTCCGATACTGTGTCTCTTGATCGCGGGCACCACTTTGGAACTGCAGCACACGGAGCTGAAAGGTTTCAACTTCGTAGGCGGTACATCCATATCGGTGTCCTTCGTCGCCTTGTGGTTTGCGCTCAGCGTCTATACGGCGGCGTTCATAGCGGAGATTGTGAGGGCAGGCATTCTCGCCGTGCCCTACGGGCAGACCGAGGCATCCTATGCCCTTGGGCTGCGGCCTGGGCAGGCGATGCGCCTCAACATACTGCCGCAGGCACTGCGGGTGATCGTTCCGCCCCTGACAAGCCAGTATCTCAACCTGACCAAGAATTCGTCATTGGCCCAGGTTGTCGGTTTTCTGGAAATCGTCGGCACCATCGGCGGCATCACGCTCAATCAGACAGGGCAGGCGGTGGAATGCATTGTCATCACCATGGCGGTCTATCTGATCATCAGTCTCGTGATCTCCGTCTTTATGAACTGGTACAACAAGCGCATCGCGCTGGTGGAGCGGTAAAATGAGCGATGTAACCGCAAATCAAAGCAATTTACGGGTGCTCGGGGGCGGTATTGCCCCGAGGCCGGCTCCGGCCACAACGGTCGGCGTCGTCGGGTGGCTGCGGGAGAATCTGTTCTCTTCCCTTTTGAATACGATCCTCACCATTCTGTCGCTCATCCTTTTGTATTTCACCGTTCCTCCAATTATCGAATGGGCGTTTCTCGACGCCTTCTGGACCAGCTTCGACTATGACGGAAATGGTGAAATCGGCCGCAATGACTGTCGTGTGGAGGTGCTCGACGCAGATGGAAAAGCCATCAACGCGGTGCGCGGCGCATGCTGGATGTTCGTTGCCGAACGCTGGGAACAACTCCTGTTCGGCGACTTCTTCAAAGACGGCAGTTTGCTGCGCCCGACACTCGCCTTTATCGGGCTGTTCATCGCCGTGGCGCCGATGCTTTTCGATCAGGTGCCGGGCAGAAACGTCCTTCTCCTCTTTGCCGTCGTCTATCCTTTGCTGGCCATCTGGCTGTTGAGCGGCACCGGGATCGGCATCTACTATGAACTGGTCTACCTCGGTTTGATCGTCTCGATCCTGCCGTTCCTGTTTCCGCATATGCCCATGCGGGAACCGCTGACCAAGTTCGCGCGGATTTATCCGCTCCTTGCGGTGGTGCTCATCGCGGCGAGCTTTTTCGTGTCCGCGGACGGTCTGACCCTGGTCCCGGGAATACTGACTTCGGTCGACACGCATCTTTGGGGCGGTTTGCTTCTGACAATGGTTATCGGCGTGGTCGGCATTGTGCTGTCCCTGCCGATCGGAGTGGTTCTGGCTCTGGGCCGCCGCTCGCACATGCCGGCGGTTAAGCTCCTGTGCGTGATCTTCATCGAGTTCATCCGCGGCGTGCCGCTGATCACGCTGTTGTTCATGGCGAGCAACATGCTGCCGCTGTTCTTCCCCGAAGGGTATGACTTCGACAAGCTCGTTCGCGCTCTTATCGTTGTGGTCATGTTCTCTGCGGCCTACATGGCGGAGGTTATCCGCGGCGGCCTGCAGGCCATTCCCAAGGGACAGTACGAGGCGGCCGACGCACTGGGACTGAGCTACTGGAAATCCATGTATCTCATCATTCTGCCGCAGGCCCTGAAGATCGTTATTCCGGGCATCGTCAACTCGTTTATCGGCCTCTTCAAGGACACCACCCTGGTTCTGATCATTGGCCTGTTTGACATCCTCAACACGGCGAAACTGGCGCTCACTGATGCGAAGTGGATCGGATCGGTGAAGGAAGCCTACGCCTTCGTCGCCCTCGTCTACTTCATCTTCTGCTTTGCCATGTCGAGATACTCCATCTGGCTCGAAGGCAAACTGGAAACCGGACACAAGCGGTAAGGAAACGGATCAATGGCTAGAGAACCCAAAACCTCGACCACACGCAAGACAACCGCTGCCAAGAAACCTGCGGCGAAGAAAGCGGCAGCGGCCAATGGCGACGATGTTGCAAAGCAACCGGCGTTGACCATTTCCGACGAGGTGGCAATCGAAGTCGCTGGGATGAACAAGTGGTACGGCGAGTTCCACGTTCTGCGCGACATCAACCTGACCGTCCAGCGCGGTGAACGCATCGTCATCTGCGGCCCGTCCGGTTCCGGCAAGTCGACCCTGATCCGCTGCATGAACAGGCTGGAAGAGCATCAGGCCGGGAAAATCGTTATCGATGGCATCGAGCTGACCAACGATATCAAGAAGATCGACGAGGTGCGCCGTGAAGTCGGCATGGTGTTCCAGCACTTCAACCTCTTCCCGCATCTGACCATCATGGAGAACTGCACCCTGGCGCCGATCTGGGTGCGCAAGATGCCCAAGTCGGAAGCTGAAGAGATTGCCATGAGCTTTCTGGAGCGCGTGAAGATCCCGGAACAGGCCCACAAGTATCCCGGTCAACTCTCCGGCGGTCAGCAACAGCGCGTGGCCATCGCCCGTTCTTTATGCATGAACCCGCGCATCATGCTGTTCGATGAGCCGACCTCGGCGCTCGATCCCGAGATGATCAAGGAGGTCCTGGAAGTCATGGTCGACCTGGCCGGAACCGGCATGACCATGCTGTGCGTCACCCACGAAATGGGCTTTGCGCGGCAGGTGGCAAACCGTGTGATCTTTATGGATGAAGGTCAGATCATTGAAGAGAATGAGCCAGAAGAGTTCTTCCTGAATCCGCAGAGCGATCGGACAAAACTGTTCCTCAGCCAGATCCTTCACTAGCGATTTCAACACAACGAGTGCAGATGTGCTTCGACCCGTCGCCCCACCGGGCGGCGGGTTTTTCATTTCGTGTGCCAGGCGATCCGAACACGTACAGGTTTACTCGCGTTAACCATGTTCCTATACTCAATCTGACCGGGGGGTTGTTCGAGTACCCGGCACGGTAAGTCAGTCTGTTTGTAACAAGTGAGTTGAACAGGGAGTAAGCAATGAAAAAGATAATGCTCGCCCTTGCGGCAGCCGCGGTTTCCGTTGCGTTCATGGGCGCAACACCGGGTCCCAATTACTACAAGTTCAATGTTGCGCCGAAGTACTGGTGCAAGCATCAAGGTGTGAACAAGGGATACTCCCGTTGTGTCCGGATCAGGACCAAGGGGAAACTGATCTTCAAGGATTATTCGGTCTACTGCACGGCGAACACGATGACCCTGCGCTACAACGCCAAGGGCAAGTGCCACTAACATTTGCGCACGGCGATATCAGCCACAACGGCGCCTGTCCGGAAATACCGGCAAGGCGCCGTTTTTTTATCACATGAACGTGAAGCGCTCTAAGCCAGCTCTTCGGCGTTCTTGACGACCTCTGCAAAGGGCACAAAGCCGCAGGCCTCGTAAAGACCGAGAGCGGCGGGGTGATCAAGCGTGCAGGTCTGCACATGCAGTCGGTTGGGGCTGCGCGACCATACCTGTGAAATTATCTCGGCAAGGAAGTGTCGTCCCAAACCGCGGCCGGTGGCTTCGGGCACGAGGCCGAAATGAACCAGTTCCACATCCGGGTACTCGCCGAAGTTCAATTCGGCATATCCCGCCGGAACACCATCGCAATACAGGACGTAGAGCTCCACGTCCGCATTGTGGATGAGCTTAGCCAGGGCACGATCGCCAAGACGCAGGCGATCCACCCACATATAGTCCCGCCCGACCGTTCCGTAGAGATAGCGATAGAAGTGCAGCGGCATGTCCAGGGCCCGTACGATCGACGGACCGCGTTCCGGAACCAGGGTCTTGTTGTTCGGGTTCGCACGCATCTCCAGGAACGTGACCGTCACGGTATCGGGGACCGCACGCCTCACGACGCGCTCCCGGTTTCGATGGGAAGCGCGTCGTCCGCGCCCCACTCCGACCACGATCCGTCGTACAGCGCATGATTGCGTGCCTCCAGCACCGTCAGCCCCAATGAGAGCACGGCCGCCGTTACGCCCGAACCGCAGCTTGTGACGACCGGCCGCGACGTATCAATGCCGGAGTGCTCGAACGCTGTGCGCAGGTCCTCGCTGTCCATGAGCGTCCCGTCAGCGTTCAGAAGATCGCCATATGGCAGGTTCCGGCTGCCGGGAATATGGCCGGACCTCAAGCCCTCGCGTGGTTCGGGCGCCGAACCTTCGAAACGCTCCGCCGCGCGGGCATCCAGAATTTGCACGCTGCCGTTTTGCGCAATGCCCAATACGTCCGACTTGTCCTTCACCATCATGGTCTGAAGGCGGGCGGTGAAATGGCGCTCCTGTTGCGGTCGCGGCGGCCCGTCTTCCAGCGGTTTGCCCTCCGCTTTCCACTTCGGCAGCCCGCCGTCGAGGATCGCCACGTCCTGATGGCCCATGACGCGAAACATCCACCAGGCACGTGCCGCGGAAAACAAACCGAGCGTATCGTAGGCAACGACCCGATTTCCGTCGCCAATGCCCATCTTGCGCATGCGGGACGCGAACTTCTCCGGGCTCGGCAGCATATGCGGAAGAGGGCTGTCCGGGTCCGACAACTCGTCGATGTCGAAAAACAGAGCTCCCGGCACATGTTCCTCCAGGTACTCCGCCCTCCCATCCCGTCCGGCAGGCGGCAGGTGCCACGAAGCGTCGATGACAACGATGTCCGGGGCGTCAAGATGATCATGAAGCCATTGCGTAGACACCAGGTTTTGTGATCGGATCTCCGCCATGCCGTCTTTTCCTCTCAGGTCCTATTGGCCACTATCTTCCCAGACACCGTGACGCCGGTGCCAGTCTTCGATCGACTCTTCGGGATAGGTGTCAAAAACGAGATCGCCTGCTTGGATGTTCGGCTTTATCCAGCTTGCGAGCGCCGTCTGCATGATGTGCACGTTCTGCGGCGGGCGCGGCAATGTCGAGTCCACGGCCGATGCGAACGGATGCAGAAGTTCGGGCCAGCGCGGGTCCCATACCCACAGCGCACTGGCGCATTTGGAGCAAAAATTCCTTTGCGCCGGGCTCTGCTTGCCGTCCATCGTCGCCTGATAAACGCTGATGCTGTCGCGTCCCTCGACCTCAAGGCTATCCGCGTCAGCCGAAAGGTTGATGGCGTATCCGCCGCCGCCGGCCGTCTTGCGGCATATCGAGCAGTAACATCGCATGTAGGGAAAGGGTGCACTCGAACGGGCGCTGAACGTTACCGCGCCACAATGGCAGGACCCCTGCAACACCATCTATAGCCTCCTCTCGCGAGCCGCCGGTTCAGGCGGCGAATGCGATACGCACCCGGCGGTTCTGGCGCCCCTTCTTCTCGATTTTCTGAACCATAACCGAACCGATCTCGGCCGTCGACGCCACATGCGTGCCGCCGCATGGTTGCAGGTCGATTTCGCCACCGCCGATCTCAACGAGGCGCACGCGTCCCGATCCCATTGGCGGCTTGACCGCCATGGTGCGCACCAGATCGGGCTGCGCCATCAGTTCCGCATCGGTGATCCACCGGTCGGTAACCGCGTGACCGGCGGCGATCAGGGCGTTGATGTCGTCGGCGATCTGTTCCTTGTCGGCAAGGCTTGCGTCTTCGATATCGAAGTCGAGCCGTGACGACTCCGCGCCGATGGAGCCGCCGGTAACCGGATATTGCAGGACCGAGCACAGAAGATGCAGGCAGGTGTGCATGCGCATGTGCCTGTGGCGCTGGTCCCAGTCAAGCTTGCACAGAACCGGCGCGCCCGGCGCGGGCAGGGTGCTGCCCTCGGCCGGCACGTGAACGATCTGCGTGCGGTCCTCACCGTAGACGGCGGTCGCAATCGGGATCTCGCCGAGCCCTTCGATCTCCAGAACACCGGCATCGCCCGGCTGGCCGCCGCTGGTGGCATAGAAATTGGTCCGCTCCAGCACGATGCCGCCCCGGTCGTTGACCTCGACCACGCGTGCTTCGCATTCGCGCATGTAGGCGTCTTCAAGGAAGGCTTTATCGGTCATGCTTCATCATCCTGGGCGAGTTCAATTTTCAACCTCCTCGAACACTTCCGGTACAGCTGCGCCACTCTCCATCCACTCCGGCACCGGAAGGCCCTTTTCACGCAGGAAGGCCGGATTGAACATCTTGCTGTGGTAGCGCGTGCCATAGTCGCACAGGACCGTCACGATCGTGTGGCCGGGGCCGAGTTCTCTGGCCAGCCGAACGGCGCCTGCCACATTGATCCCGCTGGACCCGCCGAGGCACAGGCCTTCGTCCTTGAGCAGGTCAAAGGCGTAGGTGAGGGCTTCTGCATCGGGAATCTGGAAGGCCTCGTCGATCACCGCGCCATCGATGTTGGCGGTGATCCGGCCCTGGCCGATCCCCTCGGTGATGGAGGAGCCTTCCGCCTTGAGCTCGCCGTGCTTGTAGTGATTGAACAGTGCCGACCCCATCGGGTCCGCCAGTGCGATCTTGATGTCGCCGTTCAGTTCCTTAAGCCGGTCGCTGACCCCGCCGATCGTACCGCCCGAACCGATCGCACAGGAAAATCCGTCCACCGTGCCGTCTGTCTGAGCCCATACCTCCTCGGCGGTTGTTTCGTAATGGGCGCGCCGGTTGGCGACATTGTCGAACTGGTTCGCCCACACCGCGCCGTTGTCCGTCTGCCCGTTGAGCGTATCGGCAAGACGGGCGGAGTACTTTACGTAGTTGTTCGGATTCTTGTAGGGGACGGCGGGCACTTCCACGAGCTCGGCCCCCATCAGGCGCAAGGTGTCCTTCTTCTCCTGCGACTGGGTTTCCGGGATCACGATCACGGTGCGGAACCCCAGTGAGTTGCCGACCATTGTCAGGCCAATGCCGGTGTTGCCCGCCGTGCCCTCGACGACGACCCCACCGGGCTTCAGCGCGCCGCGCTCGATGGCGTCGCGGATGATATAGAGGGCCGCCCGATCCTTTACTGATTGCCCCGGATTGAGGAATTCTGCCTTGCCGAGAATGGTGCAGCCGGTCTCCTCGGAAACCTTGCGCAGTTTTATCAGCGGTGTATTGCCGATAGCACCGAGGACATCTTCGTGGACTTGCATAAGCAGACCCCTCCAGGTCTTGCCGCCGCCGTCGTGGGCGAGCATGGCATGGATGTTGGGACGCGACCCTAACGTTCGATAGGTAGTGCTTCAAGCCGCGCTTGGCTAGGCGTCTTTCAGGCTGCGGAATGCATCCAGTGCGGCAGCACGAGCCTCCCTGTGATCGACGATTGGAGCGGGGTAGGCGGTGCCGGGGTCTCCTCCCGCCAACGTGAGGTGGATCTGTCGAGCTTCCCAGGGCTTGTGGACATACTTGTTCGGCGTAGAGGCGAGTTCCGGCACCCATTTGCGAACATAGTCTCCCCGAGGGTCGAACTTCTCACCCTGAAGTATCGGGTTGAAGATGCGAAAATAGGGCGCGGCATCTGCGCCTGTGCCTGCTACCCACTGCCAGTTCGCGACATTGCTTGCAATGTCGGCATCCACCAGCGTGTCCCAGAACCAGGCCTCGCCGGCGCGCCAGTGGAGCCTCAGGTGCTTGGTCAGGAATGAGGCGGTAATCATGCGCACCCGATTGTGCATGTAACCGGTCGCCCACAACTCGCGCATGCCGGCATCGACGACGGGATAGCCGGTCAGCCCTTGCTGCCACTGGCTCAAGGCGTCGTCATCATCCCGCCAGTCGAAGCCGTCAAACCTTGCATTGTGGTTGTCGGAGCCGATGTCGGGAAAATGGAACAGGAGGTGGTGCGAAAATTCGCGCCAGCCTAATTCCGAGAGGAATTTTTCGCCGTCCGGGCGCAAACTCTCATCCTTGCCGACGCAATGCTGCACCGCGTGCCAGATAGACCTCGGACTGATCTCGCCGAAACGTAAATGGGGGGAGAGGAGGGATGTCCCGGCCGTCGACGGCACGTCCCGCGCCGCGCCATATCCTCTCAACCTTTCATCAAGAAAGGCCTCAAGTCTTTCTCGGGCGGCGGCTTCGCCCGGCACCCATGTCTCTTTCAATCCGGCCGCCCAGTCCGGTTTGCCGGGCAACAACCGCCAGTCGTTGAGTGCTTGGTTACCGGCGGCACCCCGCCATTGCTCGCGCCTGCCGCCCGGTACGGGCAGCGGTGCATCGTTTGAAATCTGGTGTCGTGCAGCCCGCCAAAATGGCGTGAAGACGCGATAGGGCGAGCCCTGACCCGTTTTCACACGGGAGGGTTCCGTCAGAAGATTTCCATTGAAACTTTCGGCATTCACCCCCGCATCCAGAAGAGACGACTTAATCGCCGTGTCGCAGGCAATGCCGCCCGGATCATAGCGGCGGTTCCAGCAGACACCTCCCGCCCCGGACAGGCCGACAACCTCCTGAAGGGCCGGACCGGCGGCGCCCCGCCGCAAGACGAGGGGGATCGACAATTTCGAAAGACCGCGCTCAAGCCCGAGCAGTGAATGGTGCAGCCACCAGCGCGATGCGCCGCCGGGTGGCCTGACGCCCGGCGTCTCATCGTCGAGAATGTACAGTGCAATGACAGCTCCACCGCCTGCGCATGCAGCCGCCAGGGCGGGGTTGTCGTGCACCCTGAGATCATTGCGGAACCAGACGACTTTGGGGGAGCTGGAGGGCACGTGCGCGTTCCGCGGTTGCAGGCTGACGGCCGACAATAATCCTGATGCCGCCAGCAATTCGTTATATGCTCTACTTACGGTTCTTCATCAATTGCGGTTCAGTCATTCATGAGCAATTCCAACGCGTCATCACGCACATCTTTACCGCGGGGCCAGGCCCTGCTCGAACTGCCTCAGCACAATAAGGGCACGGCCTTCAGCTGGGAGGAACGCCTGAAGCACGGGTTGCTCGGGCTGCTGCCGCCGCATGAAGAGACGTTGGAGGAGCAGGTGGCCCGCGCCTATCGGGCCTACGGCGTAAAGAGCGCCGACCTCGAACGGCACATCTACCTGCGCCAGTTGCAGGATTTCAACGAGATCCTGTTTTACCGCCTGATCATGGACTACCCGGCCGAGATGATCCCGATCATCTACACGCCAACGGTTGGCGAGGCGTGCAAGAAGTTCTCGGAGATCTACCGCAAACCGCGTGGCCTGTTCGTCTCCTATCCCGAGCGCGACTATGTCGACATGGTTCTGGAGAATGCCGCAACCGACAAGGTGAAGGCCGTTGTCATTACCGACAGCGAGGCCATCCTGGGCATTGGCGACCAGGGTGCCGGCGGCATGGGCATACCGATTGGCAAGCTTGCCCTCTATACCGCCCTTGGAGGGGTCGATCCGAATGTCTGCCTGCCGATCCTGCTGGATGTCGGCACAAACAACCAGGCTCTGCTCGACGATCCGCTCTATATCGGCTGGCCGGAACCGCGCATCAGTGGTGCCGAATACGATGAATTTGTCGATCAGGTCCTGCAGGCCATCCGCAAGAAGTGGCCAGACGCCCTGATCCAATTTGAAGACTTCGGAACCCGCAATGCCAGCCGGTTGCTGGAGCGGTACCGTGACAAGTTCTGCTCGTTCAACGACGACATTCAGGGCACCGCCGCCGTGACCATGGGCACCGTACTGGCCGCGTGCCGTGCGGCCGGAACCGAATACAGAGACTCAAAGGTGATCATTGTCGGCGCCGGATCGGCCGGATGCGGCATCGCCGAGCAATTGATGCAGGGTCTCGTTGCCGCGGGTCTTGAAGAGTCCGAAGCGCGCTCAAGGTTCTATCTGATCGACCGCGAAGGTCTGGTCCGGGAAGGCCTTGAAAGCGTGTCGCCGCAGCAGTCCGCATTTCTGCGCAAGATCAGCGAGCTCGATGGCTGGCAGGGCGAATTCGGTTTGCTCGATGTGGTTCGCAATGTGAAGCCAAGCGTGCTGATCGGCGTTTCGGGACAGCCGGGAATGTTCAGCGCCGAGGTGGTGGAGGCCATGGCCGAGGCAAACGAGCGCCCGATCATCTTTCCGCTGTCCAATCCCACCGAACGGGCGGAGGCCCGGCCCGATGATGTCATTCGCTGGTCGGACGGCCGTGCGCTGGTTGCCACCGGCAGCCCGTTTTCTCCCGTCATCCACAACGGGACCACATTCCACATAGCCCAGTGCAACAATGCCTATGCCTTCCCGGGCATCGGTCTGGGCGTATTGGCGGTGAATGCAAGCCGCATCACGGATGGGATGCTGATGAAGGTGGCCGAAACCATCGGCGCATCGGTGGACGGCGCAAGCAATGATGGGGCGTCCCTGTTGCCGCCTTTGACCGAGATCCGGCCGCTCAGCCGCAAGATTGCCCTGGCGGTGGCGCAGTGCGCGGTTGAGGAAGGCCTGTGCGGTGAGGTGGGTCCCGAAGACGTCGAAACACTTGTCGACAAGTCGGTCTGGGTGCCGCAATACCGGCCCTGCTAGAACACCGGATGCACGAAGGTGGTGCAGACATATTTCGGTCCGCTGACGGGCGGAGCGCCCCTGTGCCTGTAGGTCCATGCCACGGGGAAGAAGGCGAGACGTCCTTCGATCGGCTGAATGGCGATCTTCTGGTCCTCGAACTCCGTATGACCGCCCTCATCCACGGTGTTGAAGTACCACTGGACCGCCAGGCATCGGGTTCTGTTCTGCCGTGAATTGCAGTCGATGTGCCAGTGAAACTGGCCACCCGGCTCGTACTTCTTCAGCCGCAGGGTTTCACCGTCGAGATCGCGGTGATCGCTGCCGGCAAGGAATTTGACGTCCTTGGTATAGGCATCGAGATAGGTTGCCAGGTTGTCATGGAGGGTATCAACCACGTCCTCCCAGGCTGCGGTGGTCAGCATCAGCTCGGTGGTCTGCTTGCCCGCAAGATCCACCTCGGCTCCTTCGTTGCCCGAGACCATGCCGGTCATGGTGTTCTGGTCCGTGTCGAAACGGGCGATGATGTCGCGGCAGACAGTCGGTGCCAGGGCGTTGTCGTAGTATCTGATAAAATGGGGCATCCACGGCCATCCTTGTCAAAGCGGGGCGGGAATAGAGGCGGCCCGCAGCAGATTTCTAGCAACAACACCGCGTGCAGACAATTCCAACCTCCCGGGAGCGCTCGGGATTGCCCTGCCGAACCGGCCTGCTATAGGGTGGCGGCGCCGCACCCGCCATCCTCAACCGGAACACGTCAATGTCCAGAGACCCCCGTTACGATATTCTGTTCGAACCGGTAAAAATCGGGCCGGTCGTGGCCCGCAACAGGTTCTACCAGGTGCCGCATTGCAACGGTATGGGCGCGCGCCATCCAAGCGGCACGGCAGTCATGCGCGGTATCAAGGCGGAAGGCGGGTGGGCGGTCATCTGTACCGAAGAAACCGAGATCCACCCGACGTCCGACATATCACCCTATCCGGAGGGCTGGAACTGGGACGACCATGATATTCCCGCACTCGCCCGGATGACGGAGGCGGTGCATGCGCACGGCAGTCTCGCCGGGATCGAGCTTTGCCACGGAGGTGGTCACACGCCCAACCTTTACAGCCGGGAGGTGCCGCTGGCGCCTTCTCATGCCCTCAACCAGATGATCTATCCGGTGCAGGCACGCGCCATGGACAAGACCGACATTGCCGACCTCAGGCGCTGGCACCGCCAGGCGGCCCTGCGCGCCAAACAGGCCGGGTTCGACATCGTCTATGTCTATGCCGGACACGACCTGTCAATTTTCCAGCACTTCATCTCAAGGCGCCACAATCATCGCACTGACGAGTATGGCGGCAGTCTGGAAAATCGGGTGCGTCTGTTTCGCGAAGCGATCGAGGACACAAAGGACGCCGTCGGCGACACCTGCGCCGTTGCCGTGCGCCTCGCAGTCGATGAGCTGATGGGCCCGGATGGAATTACAAGTGACGGCGAGGGCCATGACATCGTCGCCCTCCTGGCAGAGCTTCCCGACCTCTGGGACGTCTGTCTCAGCGACTGGTCGAACGACAGTCAGACGTCACGCTTTTCGCAGGAAGGATTTCAGGAGGAATATACGAGCTTCGTCAAATCCCTGACGACGAAGCCCGTGGTCGGTGTAGGGCGCTTCACATCGCCCGACACCATGGTCAGCCAGATCAGGCGCGGCGTGCTGGACATGATCGGTGCGGCGCGGCCATCGATCGCCGATCCGTTTCTGCCGAAGAAGATCGAGGAAGGGCGAATTGACGATATCCGTGAATGCATCGGTTGCAACATCTGTGTCTCTGGCGACAGCACGACCGTGCCGATGCGCTGTACGCAGAACCCGACCGTGGGCGAGGAGTGGCGCAAGGACTGGCACCCCGAGAAGATCGCCGTGAAACGGTCGGACGAGAAGGTTCTGGTGGTCGGCGGCGGGCCGGCCGGCCTCGAATGCGCCCGCGCGTTGGGGCAGCGCGGCTACCATGTCACATTGGCTGAAGCGGGCCGGAGCCTTGGCGGCCGGGTGTCCCATGAGGCAAGCCTGGCAGGACTTTCCGCCTGGGCCCGGGTGCGCGACTACCGCACAGGACAACTCGTCAAGATGCCAAACGTCGAAGTGTTCCTGGAAAGCGAGCTGACGGCCGAGCATGTTCTGGAATTCGGATTTGAACATGTCGTGATTGCCACTGGCGCCCGCTGGCGCGGGGACGGTGTAGGGCGTACCCATCGAACCGCCGTGCAAGGCCTTGATGCGCTGCCGGTGTTCACACCGGATGATTGGTTTTCGGGCCGCCTGGATGCAACGGCTCTTCCGCAAGGGCCCCTTGTCATATTTGACGATGACCAGTTTTACCTGGCCGGAGTATTGGCCGAAACCGTCAAACAGCCCGGTCGCCGTGTCATCCTCGCAACGCCCGGCGCGGATGTCTCCGCCTACACCCACCACACTCTGGAGCAGTCACGAATACAGCGCCGGCTTCTCGACATCGGCGTCGAAATACATCCGCACCGCGCGCTGGCCGGGGCGGGGCAGAATGAGCTGCATCTGGCATGCACTTATACCGCAGCGCGTCATGACGTCGAATGCGCCGCTTTGCTGTGTGTGACAAGCCGGCTGCCCAACGAAGCGCTTTATCGATCACTTATGGAACGTCGGTTGGACTGGCGGGCGGCGGGCATCAGTACGGTCACCTCGATTGGTGATGCGCAGGCGCCTTCGACCATTGCTGCGGCGGTCTATTCCGGACACCGCTACGCCCGCGAGCTTGACGAGCCGAAATCAAACGACGCCGTTTCGTTCAAACGGGAACTCCCGCGTATCGAAGCGCTTTAGGCGCGGCGACGCGCAGGACGCGTTACCGGGGCGGCAAACGATCCCCTCATGCCGTTCAGCGCCGTGTCCTCACTGGCCATCTTGGCCAATTCGTTCGGATGAATAAACTCGTCGCGGAACCACGGAAACTTGTTGGGGTCGAAGATCGACTTCAGCCAATCGATCACCAGGGACATGCGCGGTGTTTTGCGCGCATCCGGATGATAGGTGAGCCAGATATCCAGATGGTGGTTCAGACCAAGATCAACCGGCAGAACCGGCGCGTTGATCACCGAGGCATATGTCGGCAGGGAACCGATACCTGCCCCTTTTTCGATCGCATAAAGCATCGCCGAGCTTGCGTTGGTGCGAACGCCGACGATGCCCTCGATGGAGTCCAGCCCCAGCTTTTGCGCAACGACGCCTTCCTGCAGTTGCGGCGCAACCTGGTCAACCAGACGGTGCTTCCCGATGTCGTCGATGGTTTCAGGCAGGCCGAACATGTCGACATAGGACTTTGCGACAAATGGATAAATGTGCAGCCTGCCAAGCTTGACCAGTTTCAGGTCTGGTGATTTTGGACGCTCCAGCTGCACCGCCATGTCGGCTTCCATGCGCAGCACGTCGGCGTTCTCCATGGCGCACCGTAAATCGATCGTCAGATAGGGGTGCCCGCGCTGGAATTCGATCAGTCGCGGCAGCACCCAGAAAGTGCCGAGCCCTTCGGTGACGGATATCTTGACCTGGCCCCGCGTGGCCTCTTCCGGTTGCACTGACCTGCGGCATACATCATAAATTGCCCGTTCCATGCTCCGGGCGCTGTTGACGATCGCGTGAGCCTCATCAGTCGGAATGACGCCTTCAGGTAAACGATTGAACAGCCGGATGCCCAGCGACCGCTCAAGCCGCTGCACCCGGCGCACGATTGTCGAAGAACTCACCTTCAGCACATCGGCTGCCTGCCGGAAACTTCGGCTTTCCACGCAGGCCAGGAAAATCCTCAAATCGTCCCATGAAAGCTGGTTTAACGGAGTGGCTGCATTGGCCTGATCCGTATATGCAGCACCCCATTGCGTATCTTTCTGCATACAGTCCTCTCGCTTTGGTGTGAAATACTATTGGATAAAGTGAGAAAATGCACGCAAATCCTTAAGTTGACGAGCTCTCAATTTGGAGTTGCGGTAAACGTTTTCCGAGAAGGGTGGTACATAAATGCAGCGACGCGAGTTTGATCTCCTGATTCCCATAAGCCATGTCTCCATGTCGGTACGGCCTGCGCGCCGTTCCGAGCTGCCGTTTGTTTTCGACATTGCCACGCAGAAGATCCCGGCGCTGTCCGCAGCCCTGCCGTTTGTTGAGGGTGTTTTTGAGCACAATGCGGAGAGCATTCTGGTGTACCAGCGCGACGAGGACATCGTTGGCGTCTATGCCATGTTGCTGTTGAGTGCGTCAGGGCTGGAGCGCCTTTTGCTCGGTGAACTCGACACATCCGCGCCCGATATCGACGCCGTGGTGCGTTCGGGCGAGAAGCCCGCGGCAATCTACAACTGGGCCGTGGTGGCGCCAAAATTGGCGGCCGAAGGGCTCCGCCACACCAGCGTCTATCTCCGCAGGCCACTTTTCCAGCGCGCCAACATCTATGCGCGGGGTACGACCAAGGCCGCCCGCCACATCATGGAACAGGGAGGATACCAGCGTCTTGGCGGCGCACAGTCTGATTTGTATCGTTATGTGAGAATGGCAAACCGGCAGGTGCCTCTGCCACTTGCCGCGTAACACAAGTTGGGGCAGGGAGAGAAAAAAAATGGGCGAAAATACTCCACTATATGCAAGTTATCTCAAGAACGGTAACCACGATAGAGTTAACTCGAAGAGATACAGCTTCAAAGTTGCCAGAACGCTCAATGACATGATGAAGGTCGCCGCGATCAGGTCTGCGGTTTTCCTTTCCGAGCAGGAATGCCCCTATGACGAGGAGTTCGACGGCAACGATCTGTGCGCGGCCACCCATATTCTAGGCTTCATTGACAACGAACCTGTTGCGTGCCTGCGGGTACGTTTCTTCGCCGACTTTGCAAAGATAGAACGGCTCGCCGTGCGCCGCGAGTACCGCAATTCGCGGCTCTCGTTCAAGATCGTCTGGGCCGGAATCGAGCTCGCCCGCAAAAAGGGGTACCGCAAACTTTATGGCCACGCGCAGGATCGCCTGGTCAAGTTCTGGAGCAGGTTCGGCTTCAAACCGGTTGAGGACCAGCAGGGCATCGTGTTTTCCGATTTCAGCTATACGGAAATGTATGCCGAAATCGAACCGCACCCCGATCCGGTTTCGATCGACAGCGACCCGCACATCATCATTCGGCCTGAAGGTGAATGGCATGTGCCCGGCGTTCTCGAAGCATCTTCGACCAGACCCGTAACGTCGCCTCTCGGCGCGCCTGTGGCCACGCAGTCGGCAGCTTAGGAAGCGGCATCATGACCCTCATACAATTTCCAGTCCGCCACCGGCAGACAGTGGCACCGGTCCTCGCGTTGATGGACCTGCAGGTGGAATACGTCGCCGAGGGCAGGGCGTTCTACATCGAGCAGAAGGATGCGTGCCTGCGCAACTGCGAGCGCCTGCTCTCAGCCGCGCGTCACCGCGGGTTGCCGGTCGCGCATTTCCGCCAACTGCTTCCCGGCCCGTATTTCAACGAGTTTTCGGCCCTGTCGGGATGGATCGAGGATTTTCGCCCATTGCCCAGTGAGGCGGTCTATCAGCGTGATGTGCCTTCGGCTTACCGGAACGAGATATTCCGCACATTCATGGACGCCATGGATGACCCGCTGGTCCTGCTGGCCGGATTAACGTCGGAACGTGCCTGCCTGTCGACTGTGATTGATGCGGTACACCTGGGTCACCGCATCGCATTTGTTGAAGACGCATCGGCAAGTCCGGGCTTCGGGGGCCGTTCCGCTCACGAAAGCCACGCGGTCGCCCGGGATCTGGTGGCCGAGTTCTGCGAAGTGATAACCACCGATGAGGCGGTTGAGAGATTTACGCGTGCGGACCCAGGGAGATGGCGGGCTATGGGCGGATAACGAGCTAACGGTTCGACTGCAGTTACAGGCATGTGCCGCGCACCGGAGACCGGGGCAATTACTATCGGTACCAGCGCACTGCATTCAGACCGTTGGGCATACGCGCCGCTGCCGAGTGGCGGACATGCTGGAATATCAAGAGCTGCGCACCGGAGACCGGGGCAAGACGTTCCAGCGCACTGCATTTCCGCAGTAACTCGGCAGCGGCCGTAGGCCTTCGTCCTGGAGCGTCACCGAAGTGGCGCGCATCCAGCAAGCCTGCCATGGCCAGAGACGTCGATCGCCGGGCCAGTCAAGGCACGGCAGATGTCCGGCAGGGGAGATTGAAGAGGGGGGAAATAAAAAGGGCCGCGCACCGGAGACCGGGGGCAATTGGTCCAGCGCACGACCCACACTCTCGTAATCTTGCGATCACAAAAGCGTGTCTCGTATACAACAAGTTTGACAGTGTGCGCATCAAAAAAATGCAAGTACCCGCAAAATTTGACTGCCTTAATGACAAAATGGTGAACAGATCGGTAGACGAAGCTTCTCGCATTGCGGGTATTTATTTGAAATACACATGTTTTACGTGATTCGCTCTTACCCCTTCACCGTAAGAACCGGGCGTACTTTGGCAACCGCGGCTGCGATTTTCGCACCTTCGAGTGTATCAATCACCGGTCCCGGGTCCTTGTAACAACTCGGCGCTTCTTCCATAAGACTGGCCCGCAGCATTTTTGCGACGTCTTCGCGAAGGCCGCTCGGATCGGCGCTTGTCACGATCCGCAGCTTCGACAATTCGCCCGGGTCCCGCCGGCGGGCGGCACCGCGTGGTTTGACCCGCCCGGCACCGTGGGCTGCCGAACACAGCGAAGTGACGTTGCCAAGTCCGCGTAGCAACCAACTTGGCGTCCCCATGCTTCCGGGCACGATCACCGGATGACCGTCGGGGAATTCAGGATCATCTGAACGACGATTGGCGGGACAGGCCCCTTTGCGGTGCAGCCAGGTGCCACCCTCGCTTGGCCAGATCAGATTGTGCGGCGCGTCGTACACCAGTGTGAGTGCGACCTCGCGCCCCAGGCATTCCGACAGAGCCCTAGCCGCCATGTCCGTCAGGTGCAACCGGTTGGCGACGGCAAAGTTGGCGCCGTTGCCCATCGCCGACAGATACTCAGTCCCAAGCTGCCGGGCATCGCCTTCGGTAGGCAGCATGAAAAAATCATTGTCCGGCTGCGCCACATCCTTTGGCCAGGCACGACGGCACTTTTCGTGCGCCGACTGCCCGATGCGGGCGCCGATGCTGACGCTGCCTGAGTGCGCCATGATCGCCACGTGCCCTTTGCGAAGGCCCCAGCGATATGCGGTCTGTCGCTCGAAGATCTCGTCAACCGTCTGCAACTCGACAAAATGGTTGCCGCCGCCGATGGAACCGATTTGATCATCCCGGCTGGCGCCGCCCGACCCGAGGATGAAATCATCGAGGCAGGCATCCACTTCACGGGTTTCGAAGCGGCCGGCGTTGTGGACCCGCGCCATCTCGTGTGCGGCATGCCCGTTTGGTGCACCGCCGGCCTCGAACAGTCCGGGCAGACCGTCGCGGAACAGCGCACGCCGCTGTTCCGGCGTCATGACGATATTACGGCCGCCTTCGAAAAAGATGTGCCGCAGGCGCCGGTCGAGTTCCACCCCGATGCCGGCGAGTTCCTGAGCCGAAACATCGGTCATCGCGAACCGCATCCCGCAACAGATGTCAGAGCCGACCGCCTTGGGAATGACGAACCCTCGGGTCGAAAGGCAGGTGCCGATCGGAATGCCGCGGCCATCGCCGCGATGGAAGTCAGGGGTGAGGGCGACACGCTCAAGTTCGGCGTCATCGGCAAGAAAGCCGACCTGCCTGAGATCAGCCACCGTCGTGCGCAGCCTGCCGAGCTTTCGCACCTCGGCAACGGCCCTATGCTCCACCGGCACGTCGTCACGGGCAAAGAGGGTTATGGGCAGGCCCTCGTCGTTTCCGATTTCAAGCGTATTTGCGTCCATACGCGTTGCATGTTTCATGATTGCTGCTCCTGACGGCACGCGTCCGGCACGTTGTGAGAGCGCCGGGCAGCAGGATGAGTAGTGGCGTGGAGGGTCGGGCACCGCCCCAGTGCAGGAGCGCGCGCCAAGTGGAACCTCGGCAGCCGATACGCGTAACCGCGCAGCAGGCGCCGTGATCCTTCCGTCCCGCAGCAGCAACACGGGAGTGGCTGATATGGTGATTGCGTGCCGGTTTTAAAGGTTGCGTCAAACCCCTGACGCACCCAAGAACGACAAACGCTTCAGGAGTTGCCTACTTCGTCTTGTTCTTCAGAACCCTTACGGCTTCGACTGTCTCGTGCAGTTCATGATCTCCGCTAACCCGCGAGCACATCTTGTTGACCACGTCGATTGCAGGTCGCATGGCACGGATGACTTCCCTTGCTTCCTCGAGATCGGCCCTGATCTGTTCCAGCGCTTCGGCGACACGCGCTTCATCGGCTTTCAGTTCTTCGCAGTAGCGTTCCAGCTTGGTCATGATCTGGCGGGCGTCGTGGGCGACTTTCTTGCCCAGGCTCGAGTTGGGTGGCGCCGCCTCGATCTGCCGCAAAGCCTCCTGGACCTGGGGCTGGACCTGGGACCGAACCTGAGGCCTCGTTTCCGGCTTCTCACCACCAATCCACCTTCCAATCTTCTGCATGTTTTGATCCTCCGAAGTTAATTCAGCCGACATGGGCGGGTTTCGATTTTGTGCATTGATGTCAACTGCAGTTTTCCCCACAAGTTCGGAGTCCTGAATGTTCCGATCACATGATCCGTGGTCGCGGTGCACCCCTTCAATCTGGCATCGCCACCACCGTTGCAGGTTCGACTGACGCAAGGTCGCACACCGTCATGGTCACAGCGGCGTATCGTCAACCTTGCCTATCTCATTTGCGGACGGATACTCAGCGTCATTCATTCAGCCCCGGTCTTACACAAACTACCAAGTCGGGCAGCGCCCGTAGCGCGATCAAACACAATCATTTCGGCAAATTCATGAAAGCCACGCACACATTGTTCATTTGATGGGAACATGCCGGCTTTTTTTGGCCCGGCCCGATTGGAACAAATGCGGAAACCGATGTGTGCTTGCGGAGACCCATGTGTGATCAACGTGCCTGGCCGGTTAATTGGCACGCCCAGCGTCGGTTGATGTCAGCTGTGTTGAGGGAGGTGCGGCATCAAAAGGCGGCACCCAGGTGCTCGGTGGCACGCACCTGGTGACTGCGCGATTGCGTGGAGAACACTGCTCTGAGAAAAGGTTGGCTCCCCGGGCCGGACTCGAACCAGCGACAAAGCGGTTAACAGCCGCTCGCTCTACCAACTGAGCTACCGGGGAACACGGTCGCTTCG
>JAJFHL010000124.1 GCA_021775615.1 Hyphomicrobiales bacterium | reverse complement strand
CCCGCAGGGTTAGGCCAGGAGGGCCCGCCTGCAGGCAAACAATGCTCGATAAGGCGCAAAGCCTGATCTTGCGCTTGTTTTCCAGCATTCGAACCCTCCTGACCAAACAGAATGTGCGCCATTTATGAGTCCATGACCTAGGGCGTTTTCACCGGCGATTGAACCCGTTTAACCGGGCCTGAGTTCGCACGTCGTGCGCTTCTTGGACCGGTTCATGGCATTATTGCCACACACACCAGTTTTCTGCGGATTTGCCCTTGTCACAATCTTGCCAAATCACATATGAATCGGTAGCCATTCAGAATCATCGGTAACGGGCATCTGGGGCCTTTATGACTTCGAGTTCGAGTACAGACAGCGCCACACTTTCGGGCGCACAGAACGAGTATCCTCCAAAATCCAATATCGTCCTGCGCGCGATCATCTTTGTATCCGTGCATCTCGCCTTTGTCGGCGCCGGCGTCCTGATCTACTCAGGCTGAATCCGCGATTAGGGCGCGCAGGTGATCGACCGAAATCCGTCGCAGAACGCCTGATTGCAGATCTGACCGGAGGTGATGATCCGGGTCGGATGGCTTGCGCCGATATCGGTCGCCTGTGCGAAATTCACCGCGCGTGAGAGCCCCTTTACCTGACAGAACGCGTCGGCGGCCGGCTTGCCGCAGTTCTGCGCCCACTCCCGGCACCAGTCCAACCGGTATCCGCCCGAACGCGGGTTGTTGAATGTGCGGTTGCCGGCAACCGTGCGAACGCAGGTGATCCGGCGAAAGCCGTCACAGAAATTCTGGTTGCAGATCTGCCCCGTGCCGATCACCTGCGTCGCTTGCGCGGCGCCAATGTCGGGGTCCTGGGAGAAGTTCGACGATCTCTGAAATCCAGCCTGGCGGCAGAAGGCGTCAGCCGCGGGCTTGCCGCAGTTCTGCGCCCATTCCCGGCACCAGTCGAGCCGGTTGCCGCCAATGCTCGGATGGTTGAATGTCTGCTGCTGAGGGGTCGGGGCTGCCGCCTGTTTGACACCGGACACGCAGCAATTGTTCCGGACCGGCCCCGGCGCCGCCGATTTCAGCCAGCAACGCGCCTGCGGCCCCTGCACCCCCGGGTTGACATAGGTCCAGGCGACGCACTGGCCCTCGGCAGTACACTGGCTTTCACACAAATTCGGATTCGGCGCGGCCAGATTGAAACTGCGATAGTCGTGACCCGGCCGGTCGACACCCCATTCCATGGCCTGCGCCTGGCTCATTGCGGCGTGCAACAGGGCAAGCAGGACGACGAGGGCGCCGGCCAACGCAAGATGATGCCCACGTTGCGCAATTGCTGAAAACTGCATTGCTGACTCCACTGATTTTTGAGTTTCCTACACCACATAGAATGGGCGCGGCCGCGCGCAGGGCATTGCGCTAGATCAAGTTGCGCCTATTCTTCAGCATACGGACGACAGATCCTGAAGCTCATGCGGCGGTATAGGCGGTCTTCGTGGCGGTGTAGAATTCAACCGAGTGCGGTCCCATCTCGCGGGCGCCCATGCTTGACCCCTTGCGACCGCCGAAGGGGACGTGATAGTCGACCCCGGCGGTCGGCAGATTGACCATGACCAGACCTGCCGCACTGTTCTTCTTGAAATGTTCGGCATGCTTGAGCGAGGATGTGCAGATCGCCGAAGACAGGCCAAACGCGGTGTCGTTGGCGACAGCAAGCGCCTCATCGTAATCCTTCACCCGGATCACCGAGGCGATGGGGCCGAATATCTCCTCGCGGTTGATGCGCATGTCGTTGTTGGTCTCGGTGAAGAGGGCGGGCGAAAGATAGTAGCCTTCGGTCTCTCGGTTGAGCCGCTCTCCGCCAAGGATGGTGACGCCCTCGGAACGGGCAATGTCGAGATATTCCAGATCCACATTGAGCTGGCTCTGATCGACCACCGGACCGATCTGGGTGCCGTCCTTCAGGGCATGGTCGACGGTCAGCGCCTGCATGCCCTCGCCGACGCGCTCGACGAAACGGTCATGTATGCCTTCGGTCACCACAAGGCGGCTTGAGGCCGTGCATTTCTGGCCGGTCGATCCGTAGGCGCCGTTGAGGGAAACGGCAACCGCGGTCTCGAGATCCGCGTCGTCGAGCACCACCATGGGGTTCTTGCCGCCCATCTCGAGCTGGAACTTCTTGTTGCGCTCGGCGCAGGACATCGCAACATGCCGGCCGGTGTCGGTGGAGCCGGTGAAGGTCACCGCGTTGACATCGGCGGAGGTGAGGATGGTCTCTCCGACCACCGAGCCGCGGCCCATGACCAGATTGAACACGCCTGCGGGCACGCCGGCCCCGGCGATGATCTCGGTCAGCGCCCAGCCCGAGCCCGGAACCAGATCGGCCGGCTTGAACACCACGCAGTTGGCGAAGGCGAGCGCCGGAGCGATCTTCCAGGCGGGAATGGCAATGGGGAAATTCCACGGGGTAATAATGCCCACAACGCCCATCGGCTCTCGGGTGATGTCGATGTCGACACCAGGCCGCACCGAGGCGAGCCGGTCGCCGCGCATGCGCAGGGCCTCGCCCGAATAGAACTTGAAGATCTGTGCGGCACGCACCACCTCGCCGACCCCTTCGGCACGCGCCTTGCCTTCTTCGCGGGCCAGCAGTTCGCCCAGTTCGTCCTGACGCGCCAGCATGGCGTTGGCGATCTTCTCCAGCATCTCCGAGCGGGCCTGGATGTTGCTGTCGCACCACGCCGGAAAGGCGGCCCTGGCCGCCGCAATGGCCTGCAACGTCTGTTGCTCGTCGCCCTGGGCGTAGTCGTCGATGATATCGGAGAGGTCCGATGGATTGACGTTCGGTTTGGCGGCGGGCCCGTCAACCCAGGCGCCGCCGATATAGTTCTGCTTCATGGTTGATACTCCCTTGCGGATTGTGCGGAGGTTCACGTATCCGGCAGATACCGTCTTCGCACCTCGTCCATCACTTCCTTGTGCTCAGGCAGGTCGGGCGGAGCCGGCACCGATATCGATCTCACTCTCCTCGTTCTTGATCTTCTTCGTGTTGGTGTGGACGAAGTAATCGGCGTGCAGCAGCACGATGGTCGGCCGAGTCCTGATCGACGCGACCTACCGGGATGCTTGTTTTTTGAAGGCGTTCCGCCACTCTTCGACCGTTCCCGTTTGTGAGCTTATGGTCGATGCGATGGCTTGTCCATCTGCGGCGCGGCGTTTTACCTGGCAAGAGTCCGCGGCTGCATGGCACCGAGCGCCTCAAGTGCGACGAGTTTCTGTGCGGCCTGGGCATCGGGCGTCGCCAGCAGGGTCATCACCAACGACAGGGCATGCTCACTGCTCTCGCAGGCCCTGGTGAGACCGTCAGACCATCTGGTCTGGAGACAGATGCCGATCGCGGAGTCCAGGTCGCCATCCGGTTGGCACGCGAGGAGGCGTGTCAGTGCGGCATGGCGAACCAGAGAGGATGCATCCGCAA
>JAJFHL010000123.1 GCA_021775615.1 Hyphomicrobiales bacterium | reverse complement strand
AGGCTGGCCGCAGCGAACACCGTGATGACCGGTTCTGCCCTTGCGACGGTCACCATACAGATGAGGAGAATGCCGGCTGCAAGAAGGTTGCGGGCTGCAAGGCGGATCGCGGATCGCATCGGCGCGCCACGCATCGTGTCCCACACCTGATGCGGGATCCTGGGGCCACACGCAGGACCGTGCGCCATTGCCCCGGGCCCCGCATCAGGTGCGGGACACAGTTCTGACTTAGTGCCCTGTGTCACCAGACACCCTCTTCGATCGCCACCGCCTTCAACAGGCTCGGTCGGTCGGTCATGATACCATCGACCCCCAGACGGATCAGCCGGCGCATCTCGGCTTCGTCGTCGATGGTCCAGACGTGCACGACGACACCAAGGGCTTGGCACTGGCGTATGAAGCGCGGGGTCACCAGATTGATGCCATAGGCGCGGAGCGGCACTTGTGCACATCGGCAGGAAACCGAACGCGCCGGCGCACCCCAGGACGCGAATTTGAGCACCGTCACGTCTTTGGGACCCGCCGCCGTGCAGGCTTCCGGCCCCAGCGCCTTGCGAATCTCCTTCAGTCGCCTGTCGGAGAAGGAGGCAAGGCAGACACGCTCGAGGCAATCCATGCGGCGAACCAGTTCCAGTGTCGGTTCAAGCGCGTGGTCGGTCTTCACATCGATGCTGAAGCGCAGTCCGGGAAACGCGTCAAACGCCTCCTCGAGGGTCATGACCGGTTCGGCGCCGCCGGTGCGCGCTCGCGAAACCGCCGAGAACGGCATCTGGGAAACAACGCCCGAGCCGTCCGTAAGCTCGTCGAGCGTGTCGTCGTGGAAGACAATCACCGTCCCGTCGGACGTGGCCTGAACATCGGTTTCGATATAGCGGTAGCCGAGCGCCGCGGACGCAGCGAAAGCACGGTTCGTGTTTTCCGGATGCTCTTGGCCGCCGCCGCGATGGGCGATGCAGGCGAAGGGCGCATCTGAAAGATAGGGATGAACGGGATATATAGGGGGTGCGGTGTGGGGCAAAACGCAAACGCTTTGGATGTAAGGAAACAATCCCCTCAATCATCTGCGGTTATGGCGCATTTGCCAAGTGATACGGTCACAACGCCATTTGCCGCCTGAACGAAAAGCAGGCGGCCGAACGGCCGCCTGCGTTCTGCTCGTTCTGGTCGCCGATACTTCGGTCAGGCGTCCAGCTGATTGCCGATCGGCAGGTTGCGGATGCGTTTGCCGGTGGCGTTGAAGATGGCGTTGGTGAGCGCCGGCAGAAACGGCGGCACACCTGGTTCGCCGACGCCTGTCGCATGAACCTCGAACTTGTGCGGCACGATATGCGTGTGCACGACCTCGGGAAAATTGCTCGAGCGCAGTATTTCATAGTCGTGGAAGTTGCTCTCCTGCACCTCACCGTCCGCGAATGTGATGCCCGAATGCACCGTCGCCGTCATGCCGAAGACGCAGGCGCCCTGCACTTGCGAGCGCACCCGCTCGGGATTGGCGACAAAACCGCAGTCGATGGCGACATGCACTTCCGGCACGTGGACCGTGCCTTTGTCGACCCTGGCGTGGACCACCATCGCGATGTAGGACACGAAGCTGCGATGAACGGCGATGCCGAGGGCCTCGCCTTCCGGCAACGTCTTGCCCCAGCCGGCCTTGTCCGCAGCCAGACGCACCACATCGCTGAGACGGCCGGTGTCGAACGGGAACTCCTCATAGGGTTCGTACTGGTTCCAGAACTTGCCCGGCAGGCCGGACTGCGCGGCATCAAGGATGCGGCGGTCGCCGATCATCTTGAGCAGAAAGTCCTTCTGGTCGAGACCCAGTTCGGCGGCAAGTTCGGCGGTCGCCGACTGCACCGCGAAGGCTCGCGGGATATTCGACACCGAGCGGTACCAGCCAATGCGGGTATGGGCGAGGGCCTTGCACTGCTCGGCACTGATATTGGCGATGTCATAGGGCAGGTTTTCAAGCCCCATGCCGATCTCGATCTCGTGCTGGACACCGGCGTCCGCGGTGAACGTCGACAGGAACGAAGGGGCGGCGCTGCGATGGCGCCAGGCGACCACCGCGTTGTCCTTGTCCAGTCCCACATCGATGCGTTCCACCGATGAGGTGTGGAAGTAACCGTGACGGATATCGTCCTCACGGGTCCACTGCACCCGAACCGGACCGCCGATTTCCTTGGCGAGGAATGCCGCCTCGGTGGCGAAATCGGCCTTGGACTTGCGGCCGAAACCGCCACCCAGAAGCGTGACATGCAGCGTGACGTTTTCAACATCCAGGCCGATGTACTCCGCCGTGTCGGTGCGCGCCACATACGGACTTTGCACCGGCGCCCAGATTTCGCACTTGCCGTCGGCGAAATTCGCCACCGCGGCGGGCGGCTCCATGGGGGCATGGGCCAGATGCGGCTGATAGTACTCATAGGTGAGCACACGGGCCGCATTGGACAGCGCCGTGTCGGCGTCGCCCTGATTTCGCACCGATGATCCCTTTGCGGCGGTCGCCGCGCGCAGTTCGGCTTCGTAGGTTTCTGTGTTGAACGAGCCGTGCTCACCGCGATCCCAATCGATCTCGAGCGCGTCGCGGCCCTGGATCGCCGACCAGGTGTTGGCGGCAACCACCGCGACACCGCCAAGCGGCTTGAACTTGGAGCCGAGCGGAGCCAGGGGGATGCGGATCACCTTCTCAACGCCCGCAACGGCGAGCGCCGCGGCATCGTTGACCGACTTGATCTGGGCCCCGACCACCGGCGGACGGGCAATTACCGCGACCTTCATGCCGGGCAGAACCACATCGGCGCCATAAACCGCCTTGCCGGTGGTGATGTCGTGCAGATCGACAATCTGGACCTGGCCCTTGCCGATGTAGCGGAACTCGGCTTCATCCTTGAAGCTGAGTGTTTCGCGGGCCGGGGTTTCGAGCGCCATGGCGGCCTCGGCAAGGTCACCGTAGTCGAGCCGTTCGCCAAGTGTCTTGTGGATCACCTGATGGCCGGCGGCTTGTACGTCCGCCAGATCCGCGCCCCACTTTTCAGCGGCTGCCTGCTCGAGCATTCCGCGCACGGACGCACCGATCTCACGGGCCGGCTGAATGTGATGGCGCAGGCTGCGCGATCCGTCGGTGTCCTGATTGCCGTATTTCGGTTCGTCTCCGGGTGCCTGAAGCACGGTGACCCGGTCCCAGTCCGCCTCCATTTCATCGGCGATGATCATCGGCAGCGTGGTGCGCGAACCGGTGCCGAGTTCGGACCGGTGCGCGATGATCGTCACCTGTCCATCAGCGGCAATCGACACGAAGACATGTGGGTCGGCGACAATGCCGTGCGGCATGCCGGTGCCGAAGGTCGGGTATGGCACGAAGGCCCTGGCCTCGCCTGCCGGCAGCACGTGCATGGCCAGAACAAAGCCGCCGAGGCCTTTCAGGACGCCGCGGCGGCTCACTTTGGCGCCGCTGACATTGGTAATGACGGCCTTCAACGCGTTCGCCGGGAAAACACCGGAGCGATCTGCAAATTCGAGAATTTGATCCAACATGTGTCAGGCCCCCGTCGATGCATGGCGAACCGCCGATACGATGCGCTGATAGCAGCCGCAGCGGCAGATGTTGCCGTCCATACCGCGCAGGATTTCCTGATCGGTCGGATTCGGGTTCGCCGCCAGGAGCGCCGCGGCCTGCATGATCTGGCCGGCCTGGCAGAACCCGCATTGCGGCACGTTCTGTTCGCGCCAGGCCTGCTGTACGGGATGGTCGCCGGTCGCGTGCAATCCCTCGATGGTGCGCACCTCAGCGCCTTCCGCATCGCCGACCGTGGCGAGGCAGCCGCGCACGGCGACGCCGTCCACGTGAACGGTACAGGCACCGCAAAGCCCGGTGCCGCAGCCATACTTTGTGCCGTTCAGTCCCAATTCATCACGCACGTACCACAGCAACGGCGTAGATTTATCGCCGTCAAAAGTGCGTTCGACTTCATTCACAGTGAGTTTCATGACGGTTTCCCTCCCGTATTCACACCGCCGACGACACGGCCCGCACCGCACGGGCGCGCAATGCCAGATGGAAAACTGGTGAGAAGCTTTCGAAGTCGCCGCCGGTCGATGGTGAAACTGTACTGCGCGATACAGGACTATTTTGTGACAACTGCCGGCGGCGCAATTGTCGGAGTGTCGCCGGTGAGGGGATTGTTGCTGTCCCACGGCAGATTAAAGGTCTGGAAGCGGGCGGCAAGCGCATCATACAGCATCAGCTTACCCGCCAGGCTGTCGCCGATATCGAGGATCTCCTTGATCACCTCAAGCGCCTGGATGGAGCCCACGATGCCGGTCAGTGCGCCGAGGATGCCGGCTTCCTCGCAGGTTGGCACGGAACCGGCCGGTGGCGCTTCGGGCAGCAGGCAGCGGTATGTCGGATAGGGCGTGCCGTCCGGTTTGGTCTGGTGCGGCTTGAAGGTCGAAATCTGGCCGTCAAACTGGCCGACCGCCGCTGATACCAGCGTCTTGGCGGCAAAATAGCAGGCATCGGACACCGCAAAGCGGGTCGAGAAATTATCGCAACCATCCGCAACCACGTCATAGGCGGACACCAGTTCATAAGCGTTCTCGGCGTTGAGCCGAAAGGCGTGCGGCACAAATTCGACGTTCGGATTGAGCGCCTTCACCGTCTCGGCGGCGCTTTCCACCTTGGGCACACCGACGCGGTCTGAGGTGTGGGCGATCTGGCGCTGCAGGTTGGAGAGCGAGACCACGTCGTCGTCGACCACGCCGATGGTGCCGATGCCGGCCGCCGCCAGATACATGATGACCGGAGAGCCGAGCCCGCCGGCGCCGATCACAAGCACTTTGGCCTGTTTCAGCTTCTGCTGGCCGGGGCCGCCGACGTCGTGCAGAAGAATGTGACGGGCGTAGCGTTCAAGTTCGTCTTCGGAAAAGGCCATGGCCGTTCCTTAAGTGCGCCCTGAGGAGCCAAAACCGCCGTCGCCGCGGGCGCTCTCCTCGAGCTCATCGACTTCGTTCCACTCAACACGCGCTACGGGATGCACCACGATCTGGGCGATACGATCGCCGCGGGCCACTTCGAACGGGGCATCGCCGAGATTGATCAGGATCACCTTGATTTCTCCGCGATAGTCCGCATCGATGGTACCCGGCGTGTTGAGCACCGTGACGCCGTTCCTGGCGGCAAGGCCCGAGCGGGGCCGCACCTGCGCCTCATATCCGGCGTCGAGCGCGATGGCGATGCCGGTCGGCACCATGGCGCGGGCGCCGGGCGCAATCATGAGCGAGGCGTCCACCGCGGCATAGAGATCCATTCCGGCGGCCTGCGCCGACTGATAGGCCGGGAGGTCGAGCCCGGTGCCGTGGCCAAGGCGGCGGATCTTGACATGCACAGGTGCGCTCACGGCAGGGAAACGCTATTCCGCCGCACGGGCCGGGCGGCCGAGCGTGTCGACGATGCGCGCGACAAGACGGTCCGCAACCTGCGCCTTGGAGAGCTTTGGCCAGTCGTCGACCCCCTGGGCCGTGACCACATGGACCGTGTTCTCATCGCCGCCCATGACGCCGGTGCCGGTCGAGACGTCGTTGGCGATGATCCAGTCGCAGCCCTTGCGCTCGAGCTTGGCGCGGGCATGTGCGATGACGTCATGGGTTTCGGCGGCAAATCCGATGACCAGACCGGGGCGCTGCTCACCGAACCCGGCGATGGTTTTGAGAATGTCCGGGTTTTCCGACAGTTCGAGAGCCGGCGGCGCGCCGGTTCCGTCTTTCTTGAGCTTCTGATCAGATGCTGAAACCCGCCAGTCGGCGACCGCGGCGGCAAAAATGCCCACATCGACGGGCAGCTCGGCACGGCAGGCCGCAAGCATTTCCTCTGCGGTCTGGACCTTGCGCACGGTGACCCCCTGCGGCGCCGGTTCGGTGCTCGGACCGGTGACCAATATGGTTTCGGCGCCCTGGGCGGCAGCCGCAGCGGCAATCGCATAGCCCTGCTTCCCCGACGACCGGTTGGCGATATAGCGCACCGGATCGATCGGCTCGTGGGTCGGCCCGGCGGTGACCAGCACACGCCTGCCGGTCAAAGGCCCGGCTTCGGCGTTTCGAAAAAACCTTTCGATCGCCTCGAGGATCTCTCCCGGTTCGGCCATGCGGCCGGGGCCGAACTCGCCGCAGGCCATGTCGCCGTCATTGGGCCCGACCACGCGGACACCGTCGCCCTGGAGGGTTTCGAGATTTCTCCGGGTTGCGGGATGCTGCCACATACGCACGTTCATTGCCGGGGCCATCAGCACAGGCGTGTCGGTGGCGAGCAGCACGGTGGTGGCAAGGTCGTTGGCCTGGCCGGTCGCCATGCGGGCCATCAGATCCGCGGTCGCCGGCGCCACCACAAGAAGGTCCGCCTCGCGGGAGAGCTGGATATGGCCTATCTCGGACTCATCGGTCAGATCGAACAGGTCCTGCAGCACCTTTTCGCCCGACAGGCTGGCCAGCGACAAGGGCGTGACGAACTCCGACCCGGCCCGGGTCAGCACAACCCGCACCGTGGCGCCACGATCGCGCAGGCGGCGGATCAGCTCGTGGCACTTATAGGCCGCGATGCCGCCACCGATGATCAGCAATATGCGCCTGTTCTCAAGCACTGTTCCAGCCAACTCCGTTCAGCAACGTCCCATTATGCCATATTTGGCAAATCCAAGGGTAAACGCCATTTCCGCACCTCTCACACCAGCTGCGAAACCGCCAGAATCACCAGAGCCGCCGCGCCGAGCCAGATGGCGATGCGGGTCGAACGGTTCTCGCTCGCCTGGGCGCGGGCCAGTTCCCGGGTCGTCTCACGATCGAGTTTCAGGCCGCCACTGGACGCCATGTCTCCCAATATATGGGCGGCCTGACCGGCCTGGCCAAGCAGTTCGGGCAGGTCGGTGACGAAACGGCCGAGTGAGGCCGCGCCCTCGCCGGCTTCCAGCAGGCGGCCCTCGGCGCCGAGTTTCGACTGCATCCACTCCTCGACCACCGGTTCGGCGGTGATCCACATGTTGAGCCTGGGGTTGAGCATGCGCGCAACCCCTTCCACCACCACCATGGTCTTCTGCAGAAGCAGCAATTGCGGCTGGGTCTTCATATCGAACTGCTCGGTGATGTGAAACAGCTGGCCCAGCAGCCGCGCCATGGAGATGTCTTCCGCCTCGCGGTCCATCAGCGGCTCGCCGATGGAGCGCAGCGCCTGGGCGAACATATGCGACGAGTGCTCCGGCGGCACGTAGCCCGCCTCGAAGTGCACGTCGGCCACCCTTGTGTAATTGCGGGTGATGAAACCGTAGAGGATTTCCGCCAGAAACCGGCGGTCCTTGGGCGAGAGGCGGCCCATGATGCCGAAGTCAACCGCCACCAGATCGCCGTCACCGTCGAGGAAGAGGTTTCCCTGGTGCATGTCGGCATGGAAAAAGCCATCGCGCATGGCGTGCCGCAGGAATGTCTGGATCACGGTATCGCCGAGCCGCGGCAGGTCGAAGCCGGTCTCTTTCAACGCCTGCAGGTCGCTTAAGGGTGTGCCATCGACCCATTCCAGCGTCAGCACCCGGCGCGAAGTGCGGTGCCAGTCGACGCCCGGCACCCGGAAGCCCGGGTCGTCCCTGGTGTTTTCCGCCATTTCCGATATGGCTGCGGCCTCCATCCTGAGATCGAGCTCCAACTGCATCGAATGGGCAAGCGTCGTGACCGCATCGACCGGGCGCAACCGGCGCAACGGCGCGTGCAGTCTTTCGCCGAGACGCGCGGCAAAGAAGAAACTGTCGAGATCCTTGGCAAGCAGCGCTTCGATGCCGGGCCTGAGAACCTTCACCGCAACCTGGCGCGAGGCGCCATCGGCTTCGCGTGTCCGCGCCTTGTGAACCTGGGCGATGGAGGCGGCGGCCACCGGTTCGCCGAGCTCTTCGAAGATGTCGTCCGGGTCGCAGTCGAGGCCAAGCCGGATCTCCTCGCGCGCCTCCTCCAGCGAAAACGGGGGCAGCCGGTCCTGCAGAATGGAAAGGTCGCTGGCGGCATCGGCGCCGACGATGTCGGGCCGCGTTGCCAGAAACTGGCCGAGTTTTATGTAGGTGGGTCCCAGCGCGATCAGCGCGGCCGAAAGCCTTTCGCCACGGTCGTCGGTTCCCTCGGACGGCTTCTTCTCGAACGGCAGCCTGATCCTGGCAAGCGCGAGCCCGAATTTCGCAGCGCCCGGAAGCGCCGCGATGTGCCTGGGGTCGGCAATAGCGTCATAGCGGGCAAGGGTGCGTCCCGCGCGGGCCAGCCGGATCAGATGTCTAACGGCATTCAACATTGGGGCACTGCGCTACAGCCGCCAGGCCGAATGGATCGCCACAACGCCGCCGGTCAGGTTGCGGTGTTTCACGCGGGCCAGGCCGGCACCTTCGATCATGCGGGAGAATGTGCGCTGATCGGGGAACCGGGCGATGCTTTCCACCAGGTAGCGGTAGGGTGCACCGTCTCCGGTCACCGCCTTGCCAAGCGCCGGGATGGCGGCATTGGAAAAGGCATCATAGATCGTGTCGAGCCCCGGCACCTGAACCGAGGAAAACTCCATGCAGAGAAACCGGCCTCCGGGCCGCAGCACCCGGTAAGCCTCTTCGAGCGCGCGCTCTATATGAGTGACGTTGCGAATGCCGAAGGCAATCGTGTAGGCGTCGAAGCTGCGATCGGGAAACGGCAGGTGTTCGGCATTGCCCGCGGCATACTGCATGCGCTCGGACAGGCCAGGTGCCCGGCCGCGGCCCTCGCGCATCATCGCCGGATTGATGTCGCACAGGGTCACATGGGTGCCCTCTCCGCCGGCCTCGACGATGCGTGACGCGATATCACCGGTGCCGCCGGCCACGTCGAGAACCTCAAAGCGGCGTCCCGATCTCGGCGGGGCCAGCCAGTCGACCATGGCGTCCTTCCACAGCCTGTGCATTCCGCCGGACATCACGTCGTTCATCAGGTCGTAACGGCCGGCAACCTTGTCGAACACGTCATTGACGAGGTGCTGGCGGTCTTCGGCATCAATGGCGCGCGCGCCGAAATGCCTTTGTGCCGGCGTGTCGTCGGGATCGGAAGTCTTTGTGGCCATGGTCATTCGACCATAGCGCAGGCGGGCCGCGCGCGCTATTGATGCAAACTTGGGCGGCGTGACAAATTGCCGTTCTGGTTACCGCGAAAACGACGCGAGATTCCAAGGACAGATGCCTGAGTTGCCAGAAGTCGAAACCGTCGCGCGCGGCCTTGCCAGGGTCATGGAAGGCGCGCGGATCGCGCATGTTCAGCTCAACCGCCCCGATCTGCGATTTCCGTTCCCGGCCGGCTTTGCCGAACGGCTCGCCGGCCAGCGGTTCGAGGCGTTGGGCCGGCGCGCCAAATACATTCTGGCGCATATGTCGGACGGCGACATTCTGCTCATGCACCTGGGCATGTCAGGGCGGTTCACCATTCACGAAGACGGTGCCGAAGGGCGTCCCGGTGCGTTCCATCACGATGTTAACACGGACGGCGGAACGAATGACCCGCACGCCCATGTGGTGTTCACGCTCGAGAACGGCGTCCGGGTTGTCTATTGCGACCCGCGGCGCTTTGGAATGATGGACCTGTTTGCCCGGTCTGAGCTTCCCGACCACAAGCTTCTGAAGGATCTCGGGATCGAGCCTCTGGGCAATGAGCTGTCCGGCGCCTTTCTCAATCAGGCGCTGAGAACCAAGCAGACACCGCTCAAGGCAGCGCTGCTCGACCAGCGGATTGTTGCCGGCATCGGCAACATATACGCCTGTGAGGCGCTTTTTCGCTCGGGTCTGTCGCCGCGCCGGCTGGCCCGAACGATTACGTCGGCGGGCGGCGCGACGGCCCGCAGCGAACACCTGGCCCAAACCATTCGCGACGTCCTGAGCGAGGCCGTGGCGGCGGGCGGCTCGACTCTGCGCGATTATGTGCAGACAGACGGCGAACTCGGCTATTTCCAGCATCGGTTTCAGGTCTACGACCGGGAGGGCGATCCATGCGTGCGGCCGCGGTGCTCGGGAACCGTCGGGCGCATCGTGCAGTCTGGCCGGTCAACGTTCTTCTGCCCGGTCTGTCAGCGGTGATGCGGGCCGGCGCCTGCCGTTCAGGGCGAAGGCCAGAACAAGCACGCCGGCAACGATCAGCGCGGCCCCCAGAATGGCGAAGCCGTCCGGGATGACGGCGAAAATCAGGTAGTCGTAAAAGGCCGCGAATATCAGCGTCGCATAGAAGGCCGGCATGACGTAGCTTGCCTCGCCCCGCCGCATCGCCTGGATGAACAGGCTTTGGCCAAGCACCATGGTGAACCCGAGAATGGCAAGCAATGCCCATTGCTCCGGCCCGGGCCAGCGCCAGACGAACGTTGCGGCGGAAATCGAGATCACCGCTCCAATGGCATTGTTAATGAGCAGAATGCGCATCGGAGGCTCGCGATCGCTGAGCCGTTTGATACAGATTGCTTCAAGCCCCATCAGGACCGCCGATGACAGCGCCACGATCGCAACCGGGCGAAATGCCTCGGTCCCCGGACGCACCAGGACCAGTGCACCGGCGGCGGCAACGAGGATGGCCAGCCAACGCCGAAGCCCGACCCTTTCCTTCAGCAGCATCGCGGCAAGCACAACGGTGACAAGGGGGCTGAGGAAACTGATTGCGGTCGCATCAGCCAACGGCATGCGGGCGGCGGCGGCGAACACGCAGGTGACACCGAGCCAGCCGAAGGCCGAGCGTGCCACGTGCAGCGACCACGGCACATCCGACAGAGCGGGCCGCCACCGCAATGAGACGATGGACAGCGCCAGAAGTCCGAAGCCAAATCGGCCGGCACTTATCTGCAGCGGGTGAAGCGGCTCCCCGGTAACGTCGAGACCGAGCGCCTTGGCGATGAGCGATGTGGCGGCGACAAGCGCGCTGGCGCTGATCATTGCGGCAATCGCCCAAACCGGCAACGCCCGGTGCGCCACTTCGCTTTTGGCTCCTACGGTCATACTCGGGTTCTCACGCCGCGCCATCGCAAGCTGCGGGCAATAGCAAGATCGCGCGGCAGGTCAACGCAAATCGGTTTTTTCTTGCGATCGCGTGCGAACCGCAGTCTAGTGCCCGGCACATTTTTCAGCGCTTCTCATCGGGAGACCTCACATGGCGTACAGTTCGATTCTGCTCGACACCAAGGATGCAGTCGGGGTGATCACCCTCAACCGCCCGAAAGCCCTGAACGCGCTCAACAGCGAACTGATCGATGAACTCAACGACGCGCTCGACAAGCTCGAGGCGGACGACAAGATCGGCTGTATCGTGGTGACCGGCTCGGAAAAGGCGTTCGCGGCCGGGGCCGACATCAAGGAGATGGAAGACAAGGACTATATGGATGCCTACCGGGGCAACTTCATCATGTCCTGGGAGCGTATCACTCTGGCGCGCAAGCCGGTCATCGCAGCGGTTGCCGGTTATGCGCTCGGCGGCGGCTGCGAACTGGCCATGATGTGCGATTTCATCATCGCGGCCGACAGTGCGAAATTCGGCCAGCCGGAAATCAATCTGGGCGTCATGCCGGGCGCCGGCGGCTCGCAGCGCCTGACCCGTTTCGTCGGCAAGTCGAAAGCCATGGAGATGTGCCTGACCGGGCGGATGATGGACGCGGACGAGGCGGAGCGTTCAGGACTGGTCAGCCGCATCGTGCCGGCGGCGGATCTCATGGACGACGCCATCGCGACGGCGGCGAAAATTGCCGAGCTGTCGCTGCCCGCCCTCATGATGACCAAGGAATCGGTCAACCGGGCCTACGAAACCACCCTGGCCGAGGGTGTGCGGTTCGAACGCCGCCTGTTCCATTCCATGTTCGCCACGGAAGATCAGAGCGAGGGCATGAAGGCCTTTGTCGAGAAACGCAAGCCGCAGTTCAAGAACCGCTAGGGCCAATCGACATTCACGCCTATGGGGTTGGCCCCGGCATGGTGCCGTATATGGGCTGTTGACGATGGTCGACGGGCTGGCTATAAGCCGCTCCGGCAAGCCATATTCTGAACGCTTCGGATGTGATGAGACGTCCTGCATTGGCCGAAACGGCGGCATGGCGAAACGAAGCGGTTCAATTGGGGCCGACAAAGCAAGGATCATGTGACATGGCAAACACCCCTTCTGCAAAGAAGGCGATACGGAAGATTTCACGCAAGACGGCGGTCAACAGGCACCGCCGCGGCATGATGCGCGGTCAGATACGCAAGGTCGAAGAGGCAATCGCCAGTGGCGATGCCGCCGCGGCCAGTGCCGCGCTGCAATCGGCTCAACCGGAAATCATGCGCTCAGCGCAAAAAGGTATCGTCCATAAAAATGCGGCATCGCGGAAAATCTCGCGGCTGTCGCGGCGCGTAAAGGCGCTCTCCAACTGAAGACGACCCCATCAGGCCCGCCTCGTGCGGGCCTTTTGCTGCCGGTCGGATGGCGGCGCCAGTTTGCGGCACAAAGATGCCGGACGCGCACCGGTCAAAAGTTTCTTTGACATAACAATGGCTTAGTTTTGTCAGAATTGTGACAGCGTTTTTGAGCCTTCAAGAACCACCCCGACCCCCCAAAAAACCGCAGATTTCTGAAAAAAATTGCGCCTTCGTTCTGTTTGCGTAACAGTTCCGATTCCGTCAACGGACTCAACAATTTGCAAATTTCGGGGGACTTTTGGCGGAACGGGAATCAAGGCAGAAACACTTAGTCCGTATACGGATCGTACGATTCTCCTGTTGCATGGACAGAATGGCCGCGTTATTGTGCCCTCATACCCGGACGAGAATAACCGGGCCTCGAAACGGGGAAATACAGATTAAATCGCCCAGTAAGTGTTTAAGTAGAATTTCTTGAGCGGGCATGGGATATCCAGCAGCTCGTTCGCGTCTAAGTTACTTCTAAAATCAAAGTAAACTTGTGTTCAGGAAAGTTTTTTAGACTTCCCGGCAACGGAGTTTCTTTGTTCTAAATTTGGATGCGACAATACATGGAGGTGTGACAGACAGTATAGCCGAGACCGGGAGGCGTGGGGCGCCCGGCAGGCCGGAAACAACGAAAAGACGACAAACGGGCTAACCCAAATTCCGATAATAGGCCGCCGGTTGCGTTTGCGGCACGCAATATTATAGGGGCGACATGGTGGGACAGACACAGAGAAAAACACAAACAGGAACAGAAGCACGCGCGCTTCAAGGACAGGAAAGCAAACCATCGTCGACGATGCCAGAAGAGGCGCGGATCGTGGACATAAGAGGCCGGAGACAGACGGAGACGGTGACCAAATCCAGCGCAGATGATGAAGGAACAAAACTCAAGGAAAGGTGGAGCAAGGTTGCTCTTAGACTGAGGGCGGAACTGGGAGAGGATCTTTACACGAGCTGGTTCAGGCGTCTGGAACTGGAAGGGCGGTATGACGACACGGTCGTTGTCTCCGTGCCCACAAGGTTCCTGCGAAGCTGGATCCAAACACATTACGTCGACCGCCTGCTCAAGCTCTGCGATGAAGAGCTCGGCGATATCGGCAAAGTCGACATCCGCGTGCGACCGCGCGGCAAACCCGTTACGCCGGTTGTCGCGAAAGCGGAAACAGGCGCGGCAGAGACCGGTGGGCTGCCCAGCCATGCAGCCGGCAACGGACAGCGCATTGCACCGCGGTGCAATGAGATGCGTCCGGCGGCGGTGGATGGCGGTGCAACGCTCGACCATTCACTGGAATTCGCAACCTTCGTGGTCGGCAAGTCCAATGTGCTGGCCCATTCCGCGGCAATTCGCGCCGCAGATGCGCAGATCAATGCACCGAGCGGGTTCAACCCGCTTTACATCCACTCGCAGTCTGGCCTCGGCAAGACGCATCTGTTGAGCTCCATCGCGGCGCATATCCGCAACGCTCAACCGAACCGCAAGGTGCTGTACGTGACCGCAGAACGGTTCATGTACCAGTTCAAGGCGGCGCTCAATGCCAAGGACATGCTGTCGTTCAAGGATCATTTCCAGGGCACGGATGTTCTGCTCATCGATGACTTCCAGTTTCTCACCGGCAAGGCGATGCAGGAGGAATTCTGCCACACCTTCAATTCGCTGGTGGACTCGAAGCGTCAGGTTGTCATCGCGGCGGATCTGCCGCCGGCGCAGCTTGACAATATCGATGCGCGGATGCGCTCGAGGCTCGCCGGCGGGCTGGTGGTCGACATCGAACCTCCGGAGATCGAGCTGCGGCGCGAGATCCTCAAGGCGAGGGTCAGCGATGCCGCACGCCGGGACACCGGCGTTGTGGTGGCCGATGATATCGTCGAATTCATCGCCAACCGGGTGCGTGGCGGCGGCCGCGAGCTGGAAGGGGCCTTGACGCGGGTCATCGCCACCCAGCAGCTGACGAAGTCCGCGATAACCGTTGACATGGCATCGGTCGCCATCCGCGACCTGGTCAATCCGAGCAACGGACAGCGGGTGAAAATCGACGACATCCTGCGGATCATCGGCAAGCACTTCAATGTGCCCAAGGCGGACCTTCTGTCGCCGCGGCGTGCGCGCAGCATCGTGCGTCCGCGTCAGATCGGGATGTATCTGGCGAAGACCCTGACCACACGGTCGTTGCCGGAGATCGGCCGCAGGTTCGGCGGCAGGGATCATTCGACGGTTCTTCATGCCGTACGCAAGATTGAATCCCTGATGCAGCAGGACGACAAACTGGCGCGTGAGATCCAGCTTCTCGTACGGCTGCTCGAGCAGCCCTAGCGAGTAGCCCTGGAGCGCTGCAAACACCTTAAATCCATGCCGCCCCGGCCTGACCGCCGGGGCGGCATGTTTTTCCCGGTGTTTTCCCCATAAATCTTTGGAAATAGGACCATGCGGCCTTGCGCCGGCTTCGCTGGCGCGCCAGATTCGCCCGGGGCGTCAGTGCTTCCGGTCTTGGAAATTTCATTCCTCTGTGGCAGTGAAAGGGGTTCGGGCGCAAACAGGCCTTTGCGCCAGCCAGTAGATCCCTCCGCTTTGGCAGCAAACTGCCACAGTACAATCAGCGAGATCGACCATGCGGGTGACAATAGAACGATCCGAGTTCCTCAAATCGTTGAACCATGTGCAAAGCGTGGTGGAGCGACGCAACACCATACCAATCCTGTCGAACGTGCTGGTGCAGGCCGAGGAAAATTCGGTCAAGTTGACCGCGACCGATCTCGACATCGAGGTGGTGGAGACGGTCGCCGCCGATGTCGGCCAGGCGGGCGGCACCACGGTGCCCGCCCATATGCTCTACGACATCGTGCGCAAGCTCCCCGATGGCGCGCAGCTTGAAATCAGTCAGGGCCCCGACGAGCACCGCCTTGCGGTGCGGTGCGGGCGCTCGAATTTTGCGCTTCAGGCGCTGCCGGCGGAAGATTTTCCGGACATTTCCACGGGCAGCCTCGACCACAAGTTCGCCGTGCCCGCCGACGATCTCAAAAAGCTGATCGAGAAAACCCGCTTCGCCATTTCCACCGAGGAGACGCGGTACTATCTCAACGGCATCTACCTGCATCAGATCGAGGCCGAGCCGTCCCCCTGCCTGCGGGCGGTGGCGACGGACGGTCACCGGCTTGCCCAGGTGCAATTGCCCCTGCCCGCGGGCGCCGAAGGAATGCCCGGGGTCATCGTTCCGCGCAAAACCGTGATGGAACTGCACAAGCTGATCGAGGATCAGGACGGCAGCATCGACGTCACCCTGTCCACCGGCAAGATCAGGTTCAGTTTCGGCTCCGTCATCCTGACCTCGAAACTGATCGACGGCACGTTTCCGGATTACGAGAGAGTGATCCCGAAGGACAACGACAAGACCATGGAGGTGGACACCAAGCTGTTCGCCCAGGCGGTCGACCGGGTTTCGACCATATCGAGCGAGAAGGGCCGTGCGGTCAAACTCAATATCGATGGCGAGAAGCTCACGCTGTCGGTCAACAACCCGGACAGCGGAAGCGCCGAAGAGGAACTGGTGGCCGAGTACAAGCACGACCCGCTCGATATCGGCTTCAACGCCCGCTATCTCCTCGATATCGCCGGGCAGCTCGATTCCGATACCGCAAGCTTTCTGCTGGCCGATTCAAGTTCGCCGACAATCGTCCGCGACAAGGGCGATGAAACCGCGCTCTATGTGCTGATGCCGCTGCGGGTGTAGACGGCCCGTAACTGGCATCAAGTTCTGTTTTATCCTGTACGGGCGTAACATTTTCCCCAAGTGTTGCCGATATGTCATAGCGGCGCCATGCACTCCCCTGTAGTTTACCGGTAATGAATTCCATGCTCGGGGACTGCAACTCATGAAAAACACTCTGCTCGCGGCCGTATCGGTTTTAGCGTTGAGCGCCGCGTCCGCGCATGCGGCGGACATGATCGATCCTCTTTTCGACTGGACCGGCCCCTATCTCGGCGCCAATGCCGGCGTCGCGTTTCTTGATGGAGACGCGAGCATCACGGGCGTAGCCGCACCGACAAACTTCAATTTCAACGATACCGGCTTCACGTTCGGCGGTCAGGCCGGCTACAACTGGCAGCATGACGTGTGGGTGCTCGGCGTCGAGGGCGACTTCAACTACCTCGATGTCAACGAATCCGGCACGACTGCCGGACTGCCCGGAGCCTCTTTCAGTCTCGACGTCGACTGGTTCGCCACAATCCGCGCCCGCGCCGGCTATGCCGACGACAGAACTCTGTACTATGCGACCGGCGGCCTTGCCCTGATGGATGTGGATCTTAGCGTCACCCCGACGGCCGCGGCGGCGGTCCCGCCGCCGGCCAGTGATTCCGACGTTCTCCTGGGTTTTGCGATCGGTGCCGGGATAGAGCATTCGTTCTCCCCGCAATGGAGCGCCAAGGTTGAGTATCTCTATATGAATTTTGAATCTGATTCTCTGGCGGCGGCTCCCGCGTCGGCACGCATCGAACCGGAACTCCATGTGGTCCGGGCCGGCATCAACTATCATTTCTGCACCGGCGGACTGTGCTGAGCTGGGACTCGCCGCAAGACCGCTGAATTCCTTATCGAAGAACATTCGCCCCGGTCCAGTCGTAGGCTGCGCCGGGGCAACGCGCTGAGCCATTCCGCCAGGATCGGATATGGTCTAAATTTCGGCCCATGGATTCGCATCTTCCAGAAGACCGCGATCTGGTCATTCCCGACGGGCGCCAGTCGCTCCGGGCGGCGGAAGTGCAGCGCGGCGTCGGACGCCTGTTTCTCGAAATGGGCTTTGCCACCCTGACCGAACTGCCGCTGAGCACCGGCCGGCGCGCCGATGTCGTCGCCGTCAACCGGACCGGCGACATCTGGATCGTGGAGATCAAGTCAAGCGTCGAAGACTTTCGCGCCGATCACAAATGGCCCGACTACTGGGAGCACTGCGACCGGCTGTTCTTCGCCATACCCCATGACGTGCCGCAGGAGATTATTCCGGCTGAAACCGGGCTGATCGTGGCCGACCGGTACGGCGCCGAAGTGATCCGCGACGTCGCAGAACAGCGGCTCAGCGCGGCGCGGCGCAAGGCGGTGATCCTGCGCTTCGGCCGCGCCGGTGCGCTGCGGCTGCACGGCATGAACGACCCTGAGGCGGGGCTTGGCTAGGTCATGGACTCATAAATGGCGCACATTCTGTTTGGTCAGGAGGGTTCGAATGCTGGAAAACAAGCGCAAGATCAGGCTTTGCGCCGTATCGAGCATTGTTTGCCTGCAGGCGGGCCCTCCTGGCCTAACCCTGCGGGCGCGTCGGATGTGCGCCGCGCGGGCGTTGCAAAGGTTTGAAAACCGGAAGGTTTCGGGCACCTTTGCGCCTGCTCGCAACGCAAATCAGTCAGCGCAGAATGCGTGCCATTTATGAGTTCATGACCTAGAGCGGGATCAGGAAAAGTGGATACGGGTGTTCCGTCCGATCCCGCTCCAGAATATTGGAAACGATCACGTTTTATCGACTTAGACGGGCCCACCCAGGTCGATCGTGATCTGGTTGACATTGCCGTTACGGCTTGTGAGGCTGATGTGCGTCGCATTCGCGGCGCGCAAGGAAGTCCAACGGGCGGGCCGGCACCAGATGAAACAGATCACCGAACTCGATGATGACTGCGTCTGGCACGCGACTGCCGTAGAGGCGCCAGCGACGCGGCCGCTCGAAGAAGACCTGCAATCGGACATCGCCATCGTCGGCGGTGGGTATACCGGCCTCGTTACCGCCCTGCGGCTTGCCGAGCGCGGCCATGAACCGGTCGTCGTCGAGGCACGGCAGGTGGGCTTTGGCGGCTCGGGCCGCAATCTCGGCCATTGCACGCCGACGTTTCACTTCTGGCCGTATGCGAAGATCAAGAAGATGTACGGCGACGACTATGCCGAGCGGATCATCCGCATGCAGACCCAGGCCGCGGACCACGTGTTCTCGATCATCGAGCAGTACCAGATCAAGTGTGAGGCGGTGCGCAACGGGATCTTGCGGCCGGCGGCAAGCCCGCGTCATCTTGAGGGCCTGCGGGCACAAAAAGAACTCTACGAGGCGCACGGCCTGCGCGGCCACATGCTGACCTCCGACGAGGCCCGCGACCTGAGCGGATCGGAGCGCTACCACGGCGGCTGGCTGATGGAAGGCGCCGGGCATCTGAACCCGCTCGGCTACGCACGGGGCCTGGCGCGGGCCGCCCTGTCACGAGGCGCAAAGGTCTTTACCGAAAGCCCGGTCACAGGTGTCGAGCGCGATGGCTCACGCTGGCGCGTCCGCACATCGAAAGGCAGCGTGCTTGCCGACAAGGTGCTGCTGGCGACCGGCGCCTATACCATCGGCCCGCCGTGGCCGAAGCTCAATACGGCGTTCGACCTGACGCCGGTGGCCGGGCTGGCGACGGGCCCGCTCGACCCGAAATTCCGTGACGAGGTGCTGAAAGGCGACCACTCGCTCGTCGACACCCATGGCGATCCGGTGCTTTACAAATGGACGCAGCACAACCGCCTGATCACCACGGTGTTCTTTGCCGGACGCATGGGCAATAACCCGGAAGCAACGCGCGACTACATGACCCGCAAGACCAAATGGGTTTTCCCGCAACTGGGAGAGGTGAAATGGGAGCATTACTGGTACGGCCTGCTCGACGGTCAGTACCGCACGGTTCCACGGCTCTTCCGCCTCGATGAGAACGTCTATTCCTGCCTCGGCTATTCGGGGCGCGGCGTGCCGACGGCGACCGCGGCAGGCTCGGTGCTTGCCGATCTCCTTGAAGGAAAGGACCCGGCCGGGCTCAGCCTGCCGGTCGAGCCCTTCAAGCGGGCGCTGCCCGGCCTTGCCGCCCTGCAGGCGCTTCAAATGCGCTATGCGCGTGCGCGCGACCGCATCCGGATGCGTCTCGACGGCGTAAAGGAATTGCCGCCGACGATCTGACGGATCAGTCGTCAGTCCCGTCGCCATAGGTGGTAAAGCCGCCGCCGCGCAGATGGTCTTCGTGGCGGGCCATCAATTTGTCTTCGTCGACATCCACGCCAAGCCCCGGCCCGTCTATCCGGCCCCATTTCGGGCCCTCGATGATGGGGATGGGGCGGGTCAGGATATCGGCCGCCATGAACTGCGCGGTCTGCTGATTTCCATCACACGTATTGGGCGCCGCCAGCATCAGGTGTTGCCCGGCGGCAGCCGCAAGCCCGAGTTCTCCATGGGTGTGCTTGCAGACCTGCCAGCCCTCGAGATGCGCCGCCCAGTTCAGGGCGTTAAACCGCGCCAAAGAACCGACCCAGAACGGGCTGTAGCAAAGATAGTCGCCGCAGCGTGCCTTGATGACACGGTAGGCATCGGCTTCGCGCCACAGGCCCTCGTTGACGCAAAGCGGTGTTGATATTTGGCTCTTCAGGTCGATGAGGTTCTCCACCGGATCGACTGGGACCGGGGCCTCGACGAAATCGAGATCATAGGCTTCGTGCCAGCGTGTCAGTCGCCGCTTCGCCTCAGGCAGCGTCCATGCCTGATTTGCGTCTATGCGGATCTTTGCATTGGGACCGATCGTCCGGCGCAGGGCATCCAACATGCCTTCTTCGGCTGGCGCATCGATGCCCACCTTGAGGTAGAACACGGTGTAACCTCGGGCGACACCGTCGCTCGCCTGGGCCTCGACCTCCCCCTCGCCGCCCTGTTCCAGATAATAGAAGTAATCGACCTCGTCGCGCAGGGCGCCGCCGAACATCCGGTAGAGCGGTTGGCCGCAGGCCTTTCCGCAAAGGTCCCAAAGCGCCATGTCGATGCCGGCGAAGGCAAAGTTGCCGGTCATCGGCTGGAAGCCCCACAGCCCCTGGGCATAGATGTCGCGGCGAATGGCTTCCTTGTCCCAGGGGTCGCGGCCAATCACCAACGGCGCCATGGCCTTGACGGCGCTGTCAATGCCTCCGGCGTCCGCGGCCCTGGTGCATTCGCCCCAGCCGACCAGGCCATCGTCCGTCGTCAGCTTGACGATGGTGTCGGTGATTCCGCCACGGCGGATCAGCGAATTCACTTCGACGTGCTTATAGGCAACGCGGGCCGGAATGCTTTCGAGACCTGTTATCCTCATGCCGGTCTTCTCTTCATCTGCTCTGAAGCGTCATTCCGGAAAGATCGATTTCCGGATCACGGCCGGTGATGACATCGCAAACCGCCCTCGCCGATCCGCACGACATGGTCCAGCCGAGATGACCATGCCCGGTGTTCAGATAAAGGCCGCGCACGGGCGTCGCACCGAGATAGGGAATGCCGTCCGGCGTCGTCGGCCGCAGCCCGGTCCATCCCTCACCTTTGGCGCGATCGGGATAGTCCGGAAACAGATCGAGGAAGTATCTCTCCAGATTGTCGATGCGTTTGCGGTTCAGGCTTTTGTCGTGGCCGTTGAATTCAGCGGTGCCGGCGACCCGCACGCGATCGCCGATCCGCACGATGCCGATCTTGCGCGCATCATCGACAAACGGGACGACCGGGGCACCGTTCCAGCCGCCGACCGGGTAGGTCACGGAATATCCCTTGACCGGATAGATCGGCAGCTTGATGCCGAGCGGACGCAACAATGAGGCGCTGGCGTTGCCGAGCGCGACCAGGCAGGCGTCTGCAACCACCTCCCCTCGGTCCGTAACCACCGTGGACACTGCCCCACCCTCGACCTCAATCCTTTCGACGGTCTCTCCGTAGCGGAACTCGACACCCAGGGAGGCACAGATCGTCGCGAGGTTCTGTGTGAACATATGGGCATCGCCCGCCTCGTCGCCGGGATAGTGGATACCGCCCGAGATCCGATCGAGCTGGGAGGCGAGCGCAGGCTCCAGTTCGGCGCAGCCGTCGGCGTCCAGAACGCTCGACCTCACACCAAGCGAGCCGACAAGTTCGGCCGATTGCCTGGTCTTCTCCATCGAGAATTCATCGCGAAAGAGATGAAGCGTACCACTCCGGTTGGCGTCGTAGTCTATGCCGGTTTCACTCACCAGATCCTTCAGGCTCTGGTGGCTGTAGGTGCACAGGCGAAGGGTCGTCTCAGTGTTTTTGCGCCAGGACCGGGCATTGCACTGCGCAAGGAACCGAAGCCCCCAGGACGTCAGGCCAGGTATCGCACCAAGGCGCACAAGAAAGGGCGAGCCTTCCCGTCCCAGCCATTTCAGCAGCAATCGAGGAATGCCCGGAGCCGCCCAGGGATCAGACATGCTCGGCGTCACCAGCCCGCCATTGGCGAAAGAGGTTTCGAGCCCGGCCCCGGGCTGTCGTTCGATCAGGGTTACCTGAAATCCGCTCCGGGCAAGATAGTAGGCGGATGTGACACCGGTGATGCCACCGCCAAGAACCGCTATGCGTGCTGCGCTCGCCATGGCGTCCCTATCCTCCCTCTGCTCCACCGCGATACTGTGCGGGGAGCCGTTCCGATAGTGCCAGCACCGCATCAAGGCAAGACATCCCTGACCATCCAGCAAATTCTTCGAGGTCAATACCGGTTGCCCCATCGCTTCCGAGAAGCAGAACGGTATCGCCAGCCTCGGCCCCCTCGACCCCGTCGAGATCGACCGTGAGATGCTCGAGCGACACGGCAATGATCGGCACGCGCTTTCCCCTGACAAGCGCCATCGGAACGGTGCCGGGAGCCGGCCGCTGCAACCCGTGGGCAGCGCCAATCGGCGCCACACCTACCCGTTTGCCCTGCCGAAGCCCGAACATGCCTGCAATGGCGACATCATCACCCTGACGATGCGCCGTCACCTGGATCAGCCTGCTGCCGAGCTCACAGATGACCGGTTTGAAGGCGGAGATGTCAGCGACGGACGAATCGGCGAACGGAGTGAGCCCGAACAGCAGATGGCCGACACAGACCGAACTCGCCCGGTCCGCCAATCCGACCGCAACGCTGCTGCTGGCGCCAGCCTGGGTGACCGGCGGCAGAAGACCAGAGACATCGAGCCCCCCAAGCAGATCGTCGAAAGCGCGAAACCTCCCGCTCGCCCACTCACGCCCTGCGTTGTCGCCAAAGGGCAGATGAGTGTAGAGACCTGCAACGTTGAGGGCCGGCCTTTGCGACAGTGCACTCAAGAACGCTTCAATCTCATGCGAAGGCACGCCGATGCGGCCGAGACCCATGTCCACCTTCACATAGACATCGGCAGGCGCTTCCGGGGTGGCCACCGAAGCCACGGCGTCCGCCGCCGCCATATCGACGATAGTGGGGATCAACCCTGCGCCAATCAGTTCGGGCATCCCGGACGCAAGCGCACCGGCGAACAACACCACGGGCAGCCCCACTCCATTCTCGCGCAGCAGAAGGGCCTCATCGAAGGAACCGGTCATGCACCCGGCGGCGCCGGCATGCTCAAGGCATCGGGCAACCGGCAAGGCGCCATGGCCGTAGGCGTTGCCCTTGATGGCCGCGAAGATGCCCTGATCCGGACCGACCCTGCGGCGCACTTCCGAAAAATTCGCCGCAAGCGCGTCCAGGTCGTGGACGACCCAGTTCGGATCCACTGCATTCGTCATTGAAACCTGCGGCTCCAAAATATCGACCGGAGACGATAAGGTACGTTAACTTGGAGTTTGGCAACCCGGTTTTCATGCGGCTTGCGATTAAGGACGGCGCCGATCGATCGGTGGCCATTGCATCCGGCGTGGCGGACCGCGCAAAGGGAATGCATTTCCATTGTCGGCTGAATCAACGTACATTCGGCGCACGCGAAACAACCTCAGAAATGCCGGGCGCCTCAGGGACGGATGGATGGCCATCCCGCTCAAGCTCGCCGGCGGAATGGTGAAACTGTCATGACGAAAGCAAAGGCGCGCGCCCGGGCGAAGGCAAGAGCGGCGGCCAAGGTGGTAAATCCCGATACCAAAAGCACGAAGCCCGCAGAGAAACCACCAAAAGGGCATTTTGACGCCAAATCCAATGCCATGCGGAATATCGGCAGCGGCGCGGACGTGAAAACTCTGTCGGCGATGCAGCGCGGAAACGCCCGGTCGCGGTAGACCCTGTCGAGCTTCTTCTATCGGTTGCGCCCGACCGCAGTCGTCCCGCAGCAAAGGCGAAACATATGAGTGACATGACAATCGACCGGGACGCACTTGGGCGCCTGGCCAAGGCCCTGACGTTCATCTGCGGCGCGGACCATCCAACGACCGTTGCATTGAGAACGGCTTCCGAGAATGGCGCCGAGAAAGACATCAAGGCCGCCCGCGCGCTGTTTCTGAAACTGAAGCCCGGCGACCGGAAGGCCGCACTGGCGATGATCAGCGACTGATACAAGGGTCAGTGCGCAGCGCAATTGGCGCCAAACGCCGGCTTGCCTGCGACATCAGCCATATCCGGGAAGCACCGGACAACCAACCACGGATCACTCCTTGCTGCGTTTTGTCGGACGGTCGATCTGTGACAGCGAGGATAAATCCACAATTGGATCTCTCTTTGCGAAATCGCGACCGACCCGCTCGGCGATTTTCAGGTATTCAATTCGCCCATCAGCGTCGTCATCCACACTTGGAAAGATATGCATATCGACAGTGTCGATTCCGCAATAGCCAAGCACACCCACATCGATGCAGCGGCGCATTCCTTCGTGATACCCATATCGCCTGTAGACATCGGCTGACGATCCGCCGGGACAGAGCAGGACGGCTTTGCTCAGATCGAGACGTCCGATCGAACGCTCGACCGTAAAGTCGTAGGCCCAGCCGTTGCACCAGACACGGTCGATCCATCCCTTGAGCATTGCTGGAAACGACCACCACCAAACGGGAAAGACAAATGCAATGGCTTCGGCCCGCCCGACCCGTTCCTGTTCGCGAAGCACATCATCCGGCATGTCACCCGGACCGGTTGTGAACTGCGCGTAGTCGGCGGGTTTCAGCCTTGGATCAAAATCTTCCCGATAGAGGTCCGCCAACTCGCATTCGTGCCCGGCTTCACCCAAGCCCGCAAGAAACGCATCCAGCACTGCGCCGGAGTACGAATTGCGGTTCGGATGGGCAAAAACGGTCAATATGCGCATGGCATTCGTCCCTCCGGAAATACGTCACATGCAAACTCGCCATTGTGCTGGCGCCGCCATACCTATCACAACGGATACAGCGACATGCTCCCCCCGCAAGAATCCCTTCCGCACCCGTCGATATTGCGGCTTCTCGTTCGTCTATGAGCCAGAGAGAGCTCTCTCCGGCACATATGAGAACAACGAGAGGACACGCAATGACAACCATCAAGCTTTATGAATTCGAACCGACGCGCTCGGCCCGTTGCCGCTGGACGCTGCTCGAGGCCGGCCTCGACTATGAGACGGCCGGCGGCAGCCCCGACATCATCGGTTCGGACGAGCTGAAGAGCGTACACCCTCTCGGCAAAATACCGGCGGCGGTGATCGACGGAAAACCGCTGTTCGAGTCGGCCGCCATTGCAACCGCCATCGCCGATCTGGTGCCGGACCGGAATCTGGTGGCCAAGGCCGGCACCTGGGAACGGACGCTGCACGATCAGTGGACCCAGTTTGCCCTTACCGAAATGGAAGCCTGGTTATGGGCCAGCCTGGTCAACACCGCCGTTCTGCCGGAGGAGCAGCGCATTTCCGCGGGCCTCGAGCAGAACGGTGCAATGTTCAAGCGCGGTGCCGCCGTGCTGGATGATGTGTTGGGCGGGTGCGAACACCTGATCGAGAACCGCTTCACAGTCACCGACATCATCGTCGGTTACACCGTGAACTGGGGCCGCCGCCAGGGACATCTGGAGGATCGGTTCTCGAATCTGCACGGCTATCTCGACCGGCTCTTCGAGCGGGAACACTGCACGCTGATGCGGGACTAGATCGTTTCACGTTCCCTTGCGCACGGCACGCACATGGTCGCCAAAGCCGGGGGACGCCATCAGCGCCTTGCAGCGCTCGAAACGGCCGGTCGAATAGGCCCAGAAGTCGTCGACCGGGTTGTTGTTGGCATGCTGGATGAGGCCCCACAGGGTCCACAGCAGGTCGCACATGGCCTTGTGGATGATGACCCGGCCATAATCCGCGTCACCCGGCGCACCGCCGAAATAGGCGTTGATCATTTCAGCGTCCTGTTCGGCGGTGAACTCGCCCTCGACGGAGAGATCACCGAGATCCCACAAGGGGTCGTTCATGCCGGAATACTCCCAGTCAACGATCCACATGCGTGCGCCGTCATCGAGAAAGTTCTCGCACAAGGGATCGCAGTGGCACGCAACGCGCTCGACGGGGTGTGCATTGAGGGCTTCGCGCACGCCTTCGGAGTCCTTCAGCACGTCGTGATAGCCTTCTGGAAACTCGACGTCCCTGGTGCCCAGGACCTTCAGGTAATCGTCGATCATGCCGAGCAGTTCGAACTGGAAGTCGAAGGTCTCGCCGCTGGTATGAAGCTGCCTGAAGGCTTCTGCGGCGCGGGCCGGCGCGCCCTGCCGGGAGCGGAAGAGCTCCGGGCTCATGGTCTCGAAGCCATCGAGGTATCGGGTCACCATCAGGCCGCTTGCACCGTCTGAAAACAGCACCTCGGGGCTGACGCCGGCGCGGGCGGCGGCGGCCGCCATCTGCGCTTCGGTCTTGCGGTCGATATATTCCTCGGTGCCCTCGCCCGGAATGCGCAGGCAATAGGCGTCACCGCCGTGATCGACCCGGAACACCAGGTTCGTCAGGCCGCCCAGCCGGACGATACCTGCGGCCGCCGGATCGATGCCTGCGAAGAGCGGTATCTCTTTCAGCGCTTCGCGGGCCGCGTTCACGTCATCGCTCATGGTGTCCTCCCCTCAGGCCTTCAGTTTTTGCATTTTAGAGTCATAAAGGCAGCGCGGACCGCGCACTGCTTGATAAGTGTTGCCGAAGGCTTCGATCTCAAAGTCCGTCTGCAAAACCAGCTCAAGCGGCAAATAACCCAAACTTATGGTTTTCTCCACTGAGTGCCCGTATCCGCTGGAGGTGGCATAACCAACAGTAGCACCGTTGTGGATAATTGCCTCGCTACCGTGAAATGGGGCAAAACCATCGACGGTGAATGAGCAGAGACGCCGCGTCACCCCCGTTTCGACAATATCGGCCAGGGCCGCGCTGCCGAGAAAGGGTCCCTTGTCGAGTGCCACGCAGAAGCCGAGGCCCGCTTCATAAGGGTTGTAGTCCGGCCCGATGTCACCGCTCCAGTAGAGATAGCCCTTTTCCAGGCGGCAGGAGTCGATGGCCCGGTAGCCCGCATTGGCAATGCCGTGGTCCTCGCCCGCCTGCCAGAGCTGTTCGTAGACATGGCGCACATACTCAGATGGGATATGCAGTTCCCAGCCCAGCTCGCCGACATAGCCGACACGCGCTGCCCGAACCGGAGCCATGCCGATCTCGATGTTTCGGACGGCGAGAAACGGGAAGGCCTCGTTGCCGAGGTCTGCGTTTGAGACCGCCTGAAGAATGTCGCGGGACCGCGGTCCGCAGATATTGATGACGCCGAGCGCCGACGTCACCTCACGCATGTGCACGGAGCCGTCGCGCGGCAAATGCGAACGGACCCAATGACCGTCGCGGACACCAAATCCGGAACCGGTGACCAGATAGAAGCGGTCCTCTTCCAGATGCATGATCGTGAGATCCGCCTCGATGCCGCCGCGCTCGTTGCAGAGCTGGGTATAGGTGCAGACGCCAGGTGTTTCGGAAAGCCGGTTGGCGCACAGGTTTTGCAGGGCATCCAGGGCGCCGGGGCCCTCGATCTCGAACTTGGCGAACGATGTCTGGTCGATCAGTGCAACACGCTCGCGGATCGCCCGGCATTCTTCTGCGACATGCTCGAACCAGTTGGGCTTTGCCTCGAAGCTGTGCCGGTCGACCGGCTCCACGCCCCCGGGGGCAAACCAGGTCGGCCGCTCCCAGCCGAATTTCGACCCGAATACCGCGCCGGAGTTCTTCAGCACATCGTGCAGAGGACTCAGCCGCAGGTTTCGCCCCGCCGTACTCTCGTCCTGCGGCCAGTGGATCTGGTAATAGCTGCCATAGGCCTCGATCGAACGGGCCTCAAGATACCCGCCCACCGCATGGGGCGCGCCAAAGCGGCGGACATCGAAGGCCCAAAGATCCATGCCGGGGTCGCCATGGAGGATCCAGTTCGACATCGCCTCGCCGGCCCCGCCGGAAGCGGCGATGCCGGCGGTGAAGCCGCAGGCGACGAACACATTGTCCAGCTCCGGCGCCAGCCCCATGACCGGTTCGCCATCGGCCGACACCGGAATGGGGCCGTTGATGATGGTCTGGATGCCCACTTCGTTGAGAACCGGCAACCGTTCGGCGGCAGGCAACGCAAAGAGTTCCAGGCGCTCCATATTGGGTTCGAACAACTCGCGGCCGAATTCAAAGGGCGGCTTCGAGCGCCAGCAACTCTTCGAGCCCGCCTCCCAGCCGCCGATGGCGAAGCCGCCGACATCGGGCTTCAGGTAGAAGTTCTTGTCGGGATCGCGTAGCGTCGGCAGATCAGGCGCATAGTCGAGAGTTTTTTCGGTGACGAAGTACTGGTGCTCGACGACACCGGCGGCGAGCGCGAGACCGGCGAGTTCGCCGACCCGCTTGGCCCACAGGCCGGCACAGTTGACGAGGATTTCGCAGCCGATGGTGCCATGGTCCGTGACGACGCCGACGGCGCGGGACCCCTCAACCACGATGTCGGTGACAAGCACCCGCTCGCGCAGGGTGATCCCGGCAGTACGGGCGCCCCTGGCATAGGCCTGCGTGAGGCCCGAAGGGTCGACATAGCCGTCGGAGGGAATGAACGCGGCACCGACGACACCTTCAGGATCGATGTAAGGGAACAGCTTTTCAGCTTCCTCGGCCCCGAGGCTGTGGCATTCGAAGCCGAAGCTGCGGGCCTGGGTCATGGAGCGGCGGATCTCGCTCCAGCGTTCGGGCGACGCGGCAAGCCGCAACGAGCCCACCTTCCGCCAGTCGATGGCGACGCCGGTCTCCTCTTCCAGCCGGTCATAGACCGCAACCGAGTTCTGCATCAGGCGGGTGAGGTTCTTCTTGCCGCGCAACTGGCCGACAAGGCCCGCCGCGTGCCAGGTGCAACCCTCGGTCAGGTTCGCCTTTTCGAGCAGGAGGACGTCGCTCTCCCCCGCCCGGCCGAGATGATAGGCGAGCGAGCAGCCGATGGCGCCGCCACCGATGATGACGATCCGGGCATGCTCATCGGCCTTGAATGCCATGGCGGCCTAACGAGACATGGAGGGGATCACCAAACGGTCGATCCAGTTGCGCACTTCGGCAAGTCGGACGTCTTCGTTCATGACGTCATCGTCGATTCCAGTAAGCCACGCGATGTCCTTGCGGGAAGGATCCTGATGCAGCGCCTCGAGCATGTCGACGAACCTCTGGGCGGCGTCGAGGTCGAGGAAGAAACCGCGATCGACCAGTTTCTGTTTGCGGCAATAGCACAGGCGGGCCATCTCGTGGATGTCGTACTCGGGGTGATACTGCAGTGCCCAGAACGTACCCTTCTTGTGGGTCACCGCGACGGACTGCACCCGGGTGAAATCATTGGACGACAGCATGACCGCGCCTGGCGGCAGGTGCGTGATCTCGTCGTCATGGCTGATCCAGGCGTCGAATGTGGACTTCTTGTCGATATAGAGCGGATGGCCGCGTCCCTCCGGCGTCAGCGAGATCTTGCGCGCCAGGAACATCTCGCGCCCCTTGGGATGCGCGGCGCAGGCACCGCCGGCGGCGACCACCCCGATCTGCGCAGCCCAGCACGACCCGAACCCCGGAACCCCTGCTTCGAAGCAGGCCCGAGCGAACTCGATCTGCGGCGTGACGAATTCGTTCTCGTGATAGACGGTCAGGCTTGACCCGGTCCAGGCAACGCCGTCATATTGCTCGATCGCAGCACCCTGCGGCAGTGCCGCACCCGGATCGGCCGGATAAAGAGTATCTACCCCGGCGCCCGGGCAGCAGGTCTTAAGCATCTTCTCATAGAGCCTGCCCGCGGTTGTCGCGCCGCCGGCCTCGAGGTCTTCGCGGCCCGCCTTGGCATAGCCGTCAAGGATCAGGAATCTCGGATTTTCCGCCACGGCTCCCCTCCCGTCTCAGGCGCCGGCCAGGGCGTCGATCACCCCCGGCAGATCGCGGTGGTGTTCGCAAATGGCATCGGCTGTCGTGGCGTCTTTGTCGTTGGGCCTGGTGGCGGTGAACAACACAGCCTTCGCGCCCACCGCGTGCGGGCCTTTGACGTCGTTGTGATCCCGGTCGCCGATGTGCACGATCTCGGTCAGGTCGACACCCAGTTGAGACGCCGCCGTGTCAAACATGGACCGGTGGGGCTTTGAGTGCCCGACCTCGTCGGAGTAGGCGAAGCCTGAAAAGTACTGTTTCAGGCCATAGCTCTCGAGAATTTCCCGCAGGCCCGTGCCCGGTGTGACGATGGCGTCGGAGACAATGCAAAGCTTGTAGCGCGAGGCAAGATCCTCAATCGCGTCGCCGATCCCCTCGATCAGGTCGGGCGGCACATCCACTTCCATGCGGCCGTGCCGCTCAACAAGATCGGCAAAGGCGGCGTCCTGCAGTGTGCGGCCCAGCCCCCGCAGGACCACGCGCAACCGCTGATCCACGGTCCAGTTGATGTGGTTCTCTTTCCAAACGATGTTGAAGCCCGCTTCGGCGGTGTCATAGGCGAGTGAAACGCGTTCCAGCTCAATCGGCTCGACGGTGTTGAGGGCCTCCCAGACCTGATGGCGGCGCTCGTCGCGCTTCGAGCGCAGGCCCTGCGCCGCCCGTTTTGGCTCGTCGGAATCGTCATCAACGATGGTGTCCCAGAAGTCAAAGGTAACTGCTTTTATCGCCACTGTTGGGGGTCCTAGATCTTTACGCGTTTCATTTCCGGGTCGTAGAGCGCTTTCAGCTGCAGCTCGCAGGGCACCCGCTCACAGGCCACCTCAAGCTGATACTCGCCGGATTTCAGATAGCTCTCATCGACGCCGCCATCATGGCGCACATAGCCATAGCCGATGGCCTTCTCGACCGTGTAGCCCCATCCGGCGCTGGTCAGATAGCCGACGACTTCGCCGTTGCGCAGGATCGTCTCGCGGCCGCTCAAGGCAATGCCGGGATGGGAGACCGTGAAGCAGACCAATTTCTTCTTGAGCGGCTTCGAGGCGATCTCCTGTGAGGCCTCGCGGCCAAGGAACGGCGCATTCGACTTCAGTTTCACCGCCCACCCAAGGCCCGCCTCCGCCGGTGCGTCGGTCGGCGTTATGTCGGATCCCCAGGCACGGTAGCCCTTTTCCAGCCGCAGGCTTTCCAGGGCGCGGTAGCCGGCATGGGCCAGTCCATGCCCGGCGCCGGCGGAAACGACCGCATCGTAGACACCCACCATGGCGCCGACCGGCATATGCAGCTCCCAGCCGAGCTCACCGACATAGGTGACCCGCAGTGCTCTTACATCATGGCTGGCGACCGATATCGTCTTCACGGTGGCGAACGGGAAGCCCTGGTTCGAGAGATCATCGCCGGTGACCGCCGACAGCACTTCGCGCGCCTTGGGGCCGAACAGAGACAAGGTGCCCCAGTCCTCGGTGATGTCGCCAAGGGTCACGTCGAGGCCGGCCGGAATGTTCTGCCGGATCCAGGCCGCATCGTGGGTTCGGAAACCGGTTCCGGTTACCAGATAGAAATGATCTTCGGCCAGCCGCGCCACCGTCAGGTCGCACTCGATCCCGCCGCGGCTGTTGAGCATTTGCGTATAGGTCAGCCTGCCCGGAGGTTTCGAAACATCATTGGCGCAGATCCAACTCAGGGCTTCTTCCGCGTCGCAGCCGCAAACCTCGTATTTGGCGAAGGAGCTCTGGTCGAAAATGACGGCGCGCTCCCGGCAGGCGCGATGTTCCTCGCCGACCGCGTCGAACCAGTTCTGGCGGCCGAAGGAGAGGACATCCTCCGGCGCCGCGCCGTTGACCGCAAACCAGTTGGGCCGCTCCCAGCCAAGTTTCGAGCCGAAGCTGGCACCGGCACCCGCCATGCGCTCATAGAGCGGCGATTTGAGGCGCGGCCTGCCGGAGACATACTCATCGTGCGGATAGGCCAGCGTGTAATGCTTGCCATAGGCCTCGAGGGTCCGGTCGCGGGACCAGTCGGCATCGCGGTGAAGTTCGGAATAGCGGCGAATGTCGACGACCCAGAGATCGAGTGGCTGTTCACCGTTCGCGACCCATTCGGCCAGCGCCCAGCCGGCGCCGCCGCCCGCGGCAATGCCGAAGGCGTTGAACCCGGCACCGACGAAGAGATTGCGCACTTCGGCAGTTTCCCCGAGCATGAAATTGCCGTCGGGCGTGAAGGACTCCGGACCGTTGATCATGGTCTTGACGCCGACCGTCTCAAGCGCCGGCACCCGCTCCAGCGCCTTTTCCATATGCTGCTCGAAATGATCCCAGTCGTCTTCCAGGAGCTGGAAGGAGAAGTTATCCGGAATGCCGTCAAGCGCCCATGCTTTCGGGTTCGGCTCATAGCCGCCGAGCATGAAGCCGCCCACCTCTTCCTTGAAATAGGTGCCGCGGTCCGGATCGCGCACCGTGGCGAGACCGTCGGTGCCGCCTTCGATGGGTTCGGTCACGATATACTGGTGCTGAACCGCCTGCAGCGGGACCGAGACGCCCGCCATCTCGCCCAGTTGCCGTGACCAGAGCCCGCAGCAGATGATCGCCTTTTCGCACTCTATCCGACCCATCGAAGTCTCGACTGCGGTGACACGGCCGTCCTTCACCTCGATGCCGGTGACCGTCACCTCCTCGATGATCTTCGCACCATGGCCGCGCGCGCCCTTGGCCAGGGACTGGGTGATGTCGGAGGGGCTCGCCTGCCCGTCGGTCGGCATGTAGGAGGCGCCCGTGAGATCCGAGACGTCCATCAGGGGCCACATGCGCTTCACTTCCTGCGGCGAAAGCAGCTCCATTTCGAGCCCGAAGCTGTGGGCGGTGGTGACCTGACGCCGGAACTCGATCATGCGGTCTTCGGTGCAGGCGAGCCGGAGGCAGCCGCTCTGCTTCCATCCGGTGGCGAGACCTGTCTCTTCTTCAAGCTTTCCATAAAGTTCGACGGAATATTTGAGAAGTTGAGTCAGCGTCGCCGACGTGCGGAGCTGCCCGACCAGGCCAGCCGCATGCCACGTCGACCCGGAGGTCAGCTTGCTCTGTTCCAGAACCACCACGTCGGCCGCATGGTTCCTGGCCAGGTGATAGGCCGTCGAACAGCCGATGATGCCGCCGCCGATCACGACATACCGTGCGTGTGAGGGAAGTGCCTGTGCCATCATCAGCCGCCGAACTCGCTTTCAAACATTTCCAGGGACACCTCGAATCGTTCCTGGTTCTCGGTGGTGTATTCGGCATAGTCGGCGCCAGGCGGCGGCGTCAGGTGCATTTCCGAAACCATCGCCCACATGGTTTCGCGCAACGCCGCGGCGCATCGCATGGCGCTGTATTTGCGGCGGACCGCGTCGTCGGCGGCGCGGTCGTAATAGGCTTCGAGAAGCCGGGTTTCGTCTTCCTTCGAGAATCCCGCCATGGCGGCCATGCCGGCAAGGTCGAACAGCGGAGTATTGAAGCCGCCATATTCCCAGTCGACGAGCCAGACGCGCTCGCCGTCATCGATGAAGTTTGCCGGCAGGAGGTCGTTGTGGCCGAACACCAGTTCGACCTGACCGGTCTCAGCCTCCAGCACTTCGGCAATGGCCATGTAGCGAGCAAGATGCGACAGGCTGCGGCTTTTGCCCTCGCGTATGACATGGGCGTAGTCACGCAGCACATGAAACACCCAGAACAAAGGGGCGGCCCCGCGAAGATGCTTGGGCACCTCACGGTGGCAGCGCTTCACCAGCGGGACCAACCGGTCGATATTGGCGATGACATCGGCGCCGTCATAGGTGCGCGCCTCCTTGAAGTCGAACACCATGGCGCCGGTCTCGTAGTGAACCAGTTTCGGCGAGACGCCGGCCTTGAATGCGGCTTGGGAACACCTTGCCTCAACGTCGCGGAAAACGTGGTGATAAGGCGAATCCTCGCAGATCCGCACGAAGTATTTGCTGCCGCCATCCTCGACACAGAAGTTCACATTGCTGAGACCGCCCGACACCGGCCGCGGATCCACCTCCCCGGTCCATAGCGACAGTGCCCGCACCCGTTCGGCCGCTTCACTCATGACATGGTCTCCCCTACCTTTACTGCAGACCCAGCCGGGTACGCATACGTTCCGCGCCGGCGCGGATGAGCCGGTCGGCGATAATTGCGATGAAAGCGACGCACAGGCCGGCGACGATCCCGTCACCGGTCCTGGCGCGCGTGAGCGCGATCAAAGTCTCCTGTCCGAGATCGCGGGTTCCCACGAGTGCCGTGATCACCAGCATGGACAGGGACAGCATGATCGTCTGATTGAGCCCCAGCATGATTTCCGGAAAGGCGAGCTTCAGCTTCACCTTTGTCAGGAGCTGGAACGGTGTGCAGCCGGATACGATGCCCGCTTCGATAAGCTGCGGGTCGACCTGGCGAATGCCATGGGCGGTGTAGCGGACGGCCGGAGCGACGGCGTAGGCGACCACCGCGATGATGGCGGAAAACTCACCGACCCTGAAGAGCATAACGACCGGCATCAGATAGACGAACGACGGCAGCGTCTGCAGGGTATCGATGATGGTTTGCACAACCCGCCACAAGCGGTCGCGCTGAGCCGCCGCAATTCCGATCGGCATCCCGATCATGCTGGCGACCAGCACGGAAATTCCGCACAGGTAGATCGTGATCATCGCCTTCTCCCAAAGACCGACGACCGCGATGAAGAGGCTGAGAACCATGCAGAGGCAGGCCAGCCGCCAGCGCCCCAGCGTGTAGCCGGCAAGTCCCAGGAGCAAAACCACCGCGATCCACGGCAGGGAAACGAGAAACCGCTTGAACGGGACCAGAAAATTCGTGAGCAACATGCCCTTGAACGCATCGATGTAATCGAAGTAGTTCACATTGATGTGTTTGATGATGTCGCTCCAGAAGGCTCCGGTGGTGATCGTCCAGGCTTCGGGATAGTCCTGCACCGCCGCCGAATACATTCCCCAGGACGGTCCTCCGATCCAGCTGGCCCAGGACACGCCCCAAGATGTCCCGACGATACCGGTGATCAGTGCCACGGCGGTGCAGAACACGGTGTAGGGGTACTTCTTCAGAATGCCCTCGTTCTGGCCATCACCATGTGACGCGGGCGCTTTCTCGGCCATGGCCTGACTGAGCCGGTCGAGGGCAATGGCCAGGAAAACAATGGCGAAGCCAGCCTCGATGCCGCCACCGAAGTTCAGGCTGCGCAACGACGCCAGAACATCGGCGCCAAGCCCGCCGGCACCGATCATTGACGCAATGATGACCATGTTCAGCGAGAGCATGATCACCTGGTTGACGCCGATCATCAGCGTCGGCACGGCGGACGGAATCAGCACTTTCCATGTCATCTGCCGCCGTGTGCACCCCACCATCGTGCCAAGATCGACAATTTCGGAAGGCACCTGGCGCAGCGCCAGCATGGTGACCCGAACCATCGGCGGCATCGCATAGATCATCGTCGCGATCATGGCCGATACCGCATTGAAGCCGAACATGATGAGGACGGGCACCAGATAGGCAAACACCGGCACGGTCTGCATCAGATCGAGGACCGGTGTAATGGCGCGCTCGACCCAGACGGAGCGATACCCCAGCAGGCCAACGAACAGGGCCGCGATGATGCCGAGGGGCACCGCGATCATGATCGACGACAGCGTCACCATGGCGCTTTCCCACTGGCCGAACACCACCAGATAGAGAAAGCAGCCGCCGAGCAGCGCGCCGAGCTTCCAGTCCTTCACATAACGGCCGAGCAGAACGACGACCGTCAGAACAGCGATCCAGCTCAACGGCGGAATGATCTGAATGGCCTGCGAGCCCTGTCCCTCGAGGAAGCCGGTCGACAGCAGGCTGAGAACGATCTCGTAAGGCTTTTCGATGACCCACGAGATGGCGCGCGTCAGTTCGCGGAAGGTGAACAGGCCGAAGGTGGCCTCGTTCATCAGCCACTCCATACCGGCCGAGATCTCCTTTGAGATCTTCCACTTCCATGCGCTCGGATACTTAAAGGCCCATTTGGCCCATGGCTGGCCGAACAACCAGAAAAAGGTCGCCGCACCAAGGGCCACGGTCCATGCAAGCAGCATCGGCCGCCGGATCAACCAATCAAGCGGCGAAGGCGCCGCGTTGTTGCCGTCGCCGACATGGGGATTGATGGACGTCTCGGCCATTGATCTACGGCATCATGCTCTAGCCCTGGATGAGGACGCCAACGACGGCGTCCTTGGTCACCTGGCCCACCTGTTTGCCGTCACTGCCGAGCACCGCGAACGGCTTGTCGCCGTCGCTCATACGGCTCGCCACTTCCCCTATTTTCGTCTCGACGGGAATCTCGCCGCCATAGCCGCCGGCGGGCTTGCGTCTTGGGGCCGGCGACATCACCGAGGCGACCGAGAGAACCTTGGCGCGCGACACGTCCTTGGTGAATTCCGCCACATAATCGGTTGCCGGGCGCACCACCAGGTCTTCCGGTGTTCCGATCTGATCTATGGCGCCGTCTTTCATGATGGCGATGCGGTCGGCCAACCGTATGGCCTCGTCGAAATCATGGGTGATGAAGACAATGGTCTTGTGCAGCACGTTCTGGAGACGCAGAAACTCATCCTGCATCTCGCGGCGGATCAGAGGGTCGAGGGCCGAGAACGGTTCGTCCAGGAACCACAGTTCGGGCTCGACGGCGAGGGAGCGGGCAATCCCGACGCGCTGCTGCTGGCCGCCGGACAGCTCGCGCGGATAATAGCTCTCGCGTCCCTGCAGGCCGACAAGTTCGATGATTTCGCGGGCGCGCTCTTCCCGCGTGCCGCGGTCAATACCCTGGACTTCCAGAGGGAAAGCGACGTTGCCGAGCACAGTCAGGTGCGGCAGAAGCGCGAAGTGCTGGAACACCATCCCCATCTTGTGCCGCCTCAACTCGACCATCTCGTTGGCAGTCGCCTTGAGCAGATCGTTGCCGTCGAAGATGATTTCGCCGCCTGTCGGCTCGATAAGACGGGACATGCAGCGCACAAGCGTCGACTTGCCGGAGCCAGAGAGCCCCATGATGACGAAGATCTCGCCCTCGAGGACGTTAAAGCTCGCGTCCCGGACGGCGCCGATCAGACCGCCTTCGGCAACCTGCTCGACCGTCGGCGCGCCGCCGGTCCGCTTCAGCAGATCCTCCGCTCCGGCGCCGAACAGCTTCCACACCGAGTTGCACACGAGTTTTTCCGCGCGGTCCGCCATTTCGCTCACAGCCCCTCAACTGATCCTAACCGCCGGGAACCAGATCACCGGCGAGGTAAAGAAAGGACGGCCTGAGCCGCCCTTTCGGTTTCGCAATGCAAGATCACCAACTCACTGGATCCACTTCATCCAGCGGTCCTTGTTGGTTTCCATCCAGTCGGCAACGACGTTCTCGACCTTCTTGCCTTCAAGGTCGACGGCGGCGACCATGCCGCCCATGTCGTCGTTGGTGATGTTGAAGTTGGTAATGATCTTGTGGGCGCCCGGCCATTTGTCCTTGAGACCGGCCCATGCCACCTTCCAGATCGGGCCGCGCGGCTTGCCGCAGTCGGCTTCCGCGTCTCCGTTCACGCCCCAGGATGCATCGGTGTAGCATTCCTTGGTGTAAGCCGGGAACTCGACCCATTCGCCTTCATACTTCACCGGCGCCCAATGTGGTGCGTAGACCCAAAGCATGATGGGATCCTTGCGCTGATAGGCCGATTCCAGTTCGGCGAAGAGCGCGCCGTCGGTGCCGGCGTGCACGACTTCAAACGGAAGATCCAGTGCGGCCACCCGATCTTCATCGCGGCCTTCCCACGAAACCGGGCCACCGAGATACCTGCCCTTCGGCGCGGTTTCAGACGTTGCGAACGCCTCGCCGCAGGCCTTCAGCGCTTCCCAGTTGGGAAGCCCGGGGCATTTTTCCTTCATGTAGGAGGGATACCACCACTCCTCAATGGCCTTCATGCCGGTTTCGCCGAGGTTCTCGACCTTGCCGGTGGCAAGCGCCTCGTCCATGGCGTCGCGGCCGGTGGTTTCCCAGATCTCCATCGCCAGATGCAGATCGCCGGTCTTGAGGCCGGCAAACTGGGCAATGTAATCGGCCTGGACATATTCGATATTGTAGCCAGCCGCCTTGAGCGCCTCGCCCATGATCTCGATGGTCACATACTGACCGGTCCAGTCATGGCGTGTAATCTTGATGGGATCGTTGGATTCGACTTCCGACAACGCGGGCTGCGGCGCCAGCGTTACTCCCAGCAACGCGGCCCCTCCCAACAGTGCCATCAGGCCCCGTGATTTCCTGAGCATGAACAAGCCTCCCTTTCTCGGCTGAGTTCTGGCATGCGCCCATTGGTGCGCATCCAAGCGTGGCATTCGCCATTCGTTTCCTTAATCCAAAAAGTTTCTTGCCTTCGTCACCTCTTGTCAACCGGCAAGGCGTGTAATCTTTGGGGTTTTGTTGTTTTTTGCTGCTGAAATGTGAGTTTTTGCGGCAAGTTGACCAAGTTTTAGGCTGAAAGTTGCAGATTCCCAACTTTTGCGGCAAACTGTTGCAATGCGTTACAGCAAACGACATTCGGCAATTTTGCGCATCCTCCAGGACGAAGGCACCTGCTCGATTGCCGACCTGGCGCAGCGCATGGGCGTATCGCTGGAGACCATACGGCGCGACGTGAAGCCGCTCACCGATGCCGGTGAGGTGTTGAAGGTGCACGGCGCCGTCACCCTGCCGTTTCAGGTCGGCGAAGCACCGTTCGAGCGGCGCATGCGGGAAAATGCGGATGCCAAACGGGCTATCGCGGCGCAGACCGCAGGGCACATACAGGACGGCGACTCGGTGATGCTGGACACCGGCACCACCACAAGCTATCTGGCGCGCGAATTGCGCAAGCGGCGCGACCTGACCGTCGTCACCAATTCCTCCGACATCGCGCGCACCCTTGCCACCGTGAACGGCAACACGGTCTACATGGCCGGCGGTGCCCTGCGCGGCGACAGCGGCGCCGCCTTCGGCCACGCCGCGGTCGATTTCGTGTCGCGCTTCCAGGTGCACCACGCCATCATCTCGATCGGCGCCCTGGCGGCGGAAACGGGCGCCATGGACTACAATCTCGAAGAGGCCGAGTTCGCACGGGTGGTGCTGTTACGCGGCGCCAGCCGCATCGTCGTGTCCGACTGCTCCAAGTTCGGCCGCCAGGGCCTGGTCAAGGTCTGCGATCTTGCCGACTTCGACATGCTGGTGACCGATGTCGCGCCATCCGGTCCGCTCGCCGAGGCGCTTGATGCAGCCGGCGTCAAAACCGAGACGGCCACGATGGCGCAGGCGGTGGCTTAAATTCCGTGTTTCGACACTGGCCCGCTAAGCACTAAATGGCTTTAAGCGTACTCGGCGGGCACATACCCAAAACGTTCCATCTGTTTGCGTTGATCGGAAATGATCCGGCGGATCTGTGCCTCGCTCAGCTCCTCGCGCCACTGCCCCGACGTGCCCTTGCGGAAGAACCGTTCCGCCTTCTCCGGCTTTTCGCGGAAGCCCTCCGCCTCTTCCTGCTCCTTGAGCTTTTCGAACGAGGAAAGCTCGATTGCTTTCTCAAGCTGCGCCTTCGCCGGCGCGATGCGCAGATGGCGCGCCAGACCGCCGAAGGTCTTTAGAGGATCCGCCAGCATGTCCTCGTAGCGCATCACGTAGATGGTGCGGTGCGGCTTGCGGGTCCAGCTCTCCACATGCTGACGCCAGGAGCCGTAGATCTCATAAACGGCCTTTTCCGACATGGTGGTCTCCAGACCGTCCTCCGCCATCCTTCTGATCGCTGTGTCGATGTCGACATTCATGTGATGGCTGAACGAAATGGCGACATCGAGCGGATTGCGCACGATGTAGATGGCGCCGGAGGTTACGTCGAAATTGATCGCCGTCCGGCCGCGGTCCATGACCATGGCGTGATGGGTCTTGACGAAGGCAACGCCACTTGCCGCCTCGGCGATCTGCTCCTGAACCGTGTGCCGCACGGATGCAACCTCTTCACGGGTCATCTCCGTCACCGGTTTGCCAAGAAGTTCTTCGTAGCGTTTCGGGTTGAGCTCCCAGGTGGAGAACTGGTTCAACCTGTTGATGTCATGGCTGGAGCTGTCGCGGCCTTCCATGACGTCGAACAGATTGTGCAGGATGTTGCGCGTCCAGGTGTTGCCGGACTTGGGGTATGACGCAAGCCAGATAAGGCCCTTGGGCTGGGTCGATGCGGGGGCACTTTCGGCCATAGGGACAGTCCGTATTGTCGCGATTGCATTCGTGGCTTTGGCGGTCACCATGACGTAAAATCGTACGCTGACCGCGCCCTTGATTCTCGACATTTGTACGATTCGGAGCGCAGCCCTGCAATGGCATGGCTCCAAAGAATGCGTCGACCACGGTTTGCGCGCCCAGAATCATAACTCGAAACCAGTTACTAGCGTGACCGATAAGCAACAACCATGTCAAATTCGTGGCAACAAGTTGCAAATCCACGTTTCAACCGTATGCCGGTTGCGATATAGAATGGGGGTCCTGGTGTTGCCGCTGGCGCTGACGAAACGTCGGCCGCAATCCATCCGATCCTGGGGAATTCGGACAATGGAGGGTTTAAAGTGGCTGCATCACCTATGATCTGCACGACCTTGCGCAAACGGGCTCTGACGGGGGTCTCGGCCGTAGCACTCGCCATCATGGTTGGTCAGGGGCCGGCCCTCGCGGATGGACACGAGAGACCGTCCTGGCTGATGCTCGAGTTCGGTTACGACATATATGCCGGCGATGAGCAGGGCTGGACCGAAATTCCGGGGCAGATCGTGCGCGACATCGAGCCCGATGACGGGCTTCATGGTGCAGTGGGCTTCGTTACGCCCTGGCAGGACAGCGCGTACGACATCGGCATTTTTGCGCGGTTCGGCGGATCGTTCAACGAGGACAGTTCCCAGACACGCACGCCGACGGCTACAGTCGGACCGTTTGCCAGCGCCCCATACAACATTTTGGGCGGCACCACCTATACGGGCTTCTCTTCGGCAAGCGTGGACCACGAGGAAAAACACGTCATTGTCGATTTTGAGGCGCGCCGCGATATCGGCATGGGTGGCGGCATCGACGTCACCGCCAAGGCGGGCTTCCGGTTTGCCTATTTCGATGCCGAGACCGACACCAACTTCAGCCGCATAAGCCCCACCCTCGGCGGGCTCAGCGAGGAGCGGAATTCGACCTTTATCGGCTTCGGACCGAAACTGGGCTTCGATGCCGTTGTGCCGATGTCCGGCAGCATGCAGTTCGACTTTTCTGGCGACGCTTCGCTGCTGTTTGGCGACCGTGAGCGCCGGGTCGAGGCCACGGGCACTGGCGCGCTCGCCGGTCTCTCCGTTACCGACGACGATCACAGCTTCCGGGTCGTGCCGACGCTGGGCGGGACCGCGGGGATATCGTTCACGCCTGAAGGCCTGGGCGGCATGAAATTCACCGTCGGCTTCAAGGCCGAAGCGTTCTTCAACGTGTACGACCAGAGGGTGAAGTTCGATCCGGGCGGCGGCAACGGACGCGGCGAGAAGAACGCTCACCGCTTCCAGTTCGGTCCGTTCGCGCGCATTACGATCCCGCTCGACGGGTTGTAACTCGCGATCGAGTTACGTGGATACGCCTAACTCGAAATACGTCATCGACAGCGATACCATTCAGCGTGATCAGATCGCTTTGAGCCAGACATCCGACAAGGTGTAGCCTTCCGGGTACGGATCGTCTGGATCGAGGCCGTGCCTCTAGACCCTTTCTTCTTCTTACGGAAACGCTTGATGGTGCCAAATCGGTTCGCTTGGCCAGGCGTGGTGCGCAGTTCGATGCAGTGTATCGGGCAAGCGCCACAACGCTGACGACGGGCCGATTTGGCCCACCGAAGGCCGGATTTTCACGCCTGCTGACCGCGTTACGGCCCACTTGTGGTCAGCCAGACCACGGCGTGGATCGTGCCTTGCCAGCAGACGTGAAAACCCGGTCAAGTGATTCCGTAAGAAGAAGAAAGGGTCTAGATATGGCTCTGGCTTTTGCCCTTCGAGAAACCCCACGTCAATCGGGCGTGCGAATCTCCGCGTCTGTATAAATTGACGAACAGACCTCACATATCAACATTTTCGGTCGTTGCGCTACAAATGACGTAACTTTTAATTTGTTATTCTTGTTTCCAACTGGCGAGAAAAAGGACGAATATGCGGCAACAATGCGTGAATATTGTTTAACGCATCCAGAAATCAGATTAAAACTTGGCAGCTGTTACGATGCCGACCAGCGAAAAACAATTGCTGGCGGCGAGCGATCCGGATCGATTGGGGAACCGGACATGGAGGGCCGCCGTGATCACATCACATACCCGTTGCGCTTCACTACGCCGCCGTGCCTTGACCGGGGTCTCGGCCGTCGCACTTGCCATCATGATTGGCCAGGGACCTGTACTCGCGGATGAACGTGAGAGACCCTCCTGGCTGATGCTTGAGTTCGGGTATGACATCTATGCCGGCGACGTGCAGGACTGGACGGAAGGCCTTGGCAACAGAAGGCTCGATGTCGAGCCTGACGACGGCCTGCAGGGCGCAGTCGGCCTCGTGACGCCGTTGGGTGATACCGACTATGATATCGGCATCTTCGCCCGGTTCGGCGGATCGTTCGAAGAAAAGGACTCAACCGCAGCCACGGTTTACAATATTCTGGGCGGTGGCGCCCAATTTGGTTTCAACACCGATTCGTCGGTGGAGCACAACGAACATCGCATCATCGTCGACTTCGAGGCCCGCCGCGACATCGGTCTGGGTGATGGCATAGACGTCACCGCCAAGGCGGGAGTGCGCTTCGCCTATTTCGAAGCGGAAACCGATACGGTTCTCAACTACGTGGGTTTCATCGTGTCCCAGGCCACCGAGGAGCGCGAATCGCGCTTCGTCGGCGCCGGCCCGCGGCTTGGCTTTGACGCGGTCGTGCCGCTGACCGGCGCCATGCAGTTCGACTTCTCAGGCGAGGGTTCGGTTCTGTTCGGCAACAGCAAGCGCCGCACTGAAGCGATTTTCAGCGTTTTTCCCGTAAACAACGCCATAGACAAGGACACCGACTTCCGGGTGGTGCCCACCGTCGGCGGCACGGCGGCCCTGTCGTTCACGCCTGAAGGCCTGGGCGGCATGAAGTTCACGGTCGGCTTCCGGGCCGAGGCGTTCTTCAACGTCTACGATCAGCGTGTGAAGTTCGACCGCCTCGGCGGCAACGGGTTCGGCGAGAAGAACGCGCACCGATTCCAGTTCGGTCCGTTCGCCCGCGTATCGATCCCGCTCGACGGGCTGTAGCCAGCGGCTTCAAGTCGCCTCTGGGCCCCGTATCAAGTTCGGGATGACGGTTTGGCGTGACTTGCATTACGTGCGCGAAGTGCCGCGGAAACGGTTCTACGCCGCGTCCGGCTGGTTCTCGGGCACCGCACGGTCGAACGCCTCATGAGCGAGACAGGCCTCTTCCACGGCGCGGATCTTTTCATAAGGTTCCAGATCGAACTTGAAGCGCCGGGCGTTGTAGACCTGGGGCACGAGACACACGTCTGCAAGGCCCGGCGTCTTTCCGAAACAGAACGGATCGGCGCTGATCGAACGCTCGATGCCGTCAAACCCCGCCTTCAGCCAGTGATGATACCAGTCGGTGTTGATGGTTTCGTCGTCCTGGCCGAGATCGTTCTTGAGGCAAAGCAGAACACGCAAGTTATTGAGCGGGTGAATGTCGCAGGCGATGTTGTCGGCGACAGCGCGAACCTGCGCCCGCAACGTGGGGTGATCCGGCAGCAGGGGTGGATCGGGATAGACCTCTTCGAGATATTCGAGTATCGCCATGGACTGGAACAGGATCGTGTCGGAGGCCGCACCGCTGAGGGCGAGCGCCGGCACCAGCCCTTGCGGATTGAGCGCCATATAGTCGTCCCGCCTGTGCTCCCCTTCTCTGAGCTTCAGCGAGACCTGTTCATATTCGACGCCCTTCAGATTGAGCGCGATACGAACGCGGTAGGCGGCCGAGCTCAGGTAAAATCCGAACAGTTTCATGGATGTGCAACCCCTTGATACCTACGTGTGGCCAGTGAGTTTAGCAGATCGCGCGGCAATGCCCATGGGCCTATGGTGCGGGAAACACAAGCGGAAAGTCTTCTCCGCCAAATGGCGCGCCATCCTCGAACTGGAGATCGGGGAACGGCGGTGATGTGACACCGTTGCGCTTGGCAAAGCGTGCGTCGTCGCCGACCCAGCGTGTGGATATGACCCGGCGACGCTGACCGGAGCTGTTGGCGGGCGCGCCGTGCAGGGTGCGGAAATTGAACGCAACCGCATCGCCCGGCTGCATTTCCCAGCCACGGATTTCGAAATCGCCGCGCCGCGCCTCGATGTCCGGCGCCTCTTCGGCGCGGTCACCTTCGTAGAGGTCCTGGCCGTTGAAGCGTTTCGGCTTGAAGTCCTTGCCCCAACGGTGCGAGCCGACCACATATTCAATGGAGATGCCGCGGGCGACCGGATCGAGCGGCAGCCAGAAGCTCACCGACTGGCGGCCGTCGACGAAATAGTAGGGCTGGTCCTGATGCCACGGTGTGACGACGCTGGTGCCCGGCTCTTTCACCAGCACGTGATCATGGAAGATGCGGGCGGATTTCGAACGCATCAGCCTGGCAGCCGCCTCGCCGACTGGGGACTGCATGACAAAGTCGCGATACTGCGGAATGCGCTGCCAGTTGCACAGATCCTGGAAAAACGGGGCCGACCCGTCGTCCGGCCGGTAGGTGCGCTCGCGCCAGCTTGGCTCGGCCATATTGGCATCGATGCCGCGCTTGAGCGGTTCGATCCAATCGGTGAACAGGCCACGGAGGACGACAACGCCGTCCGCCTGATACTCGTCGACGTGTTCTTGCGTGATCGCCTGCATGACCTCTCTCCCGCTCAACCGTCTATGGACGGCAGGTCCAGATGATGCTCGCGGGCGCAGTCTTTGGCAATATCGTAGCCCGCATCGGCGTGGCGCATGACGCCGGAGGCGGGATCGTTCCACAGCACCCGTGCGATGCGGGCGTCGGCTTCTTCGGTACCGTCGCAGACGATGACCATGCCGGAATGCTGCGAATAGCCGATGCCGACCCCGCCGCCATGGTGGATCGAGACCCAGGTGGCCCCGCCGGCGCAGTTGAGCAGCGCATTGAGGAGCGGCCAGTC
>JAJFHL010000122.1 GCA_021775615.1 Hyphomicrobiales bacterium | reverse complement strand
GGCGCCGGAGATCAATGGCGAGAAGGTGACCGGCGCGCCGCAGATGATCCAACTGTCGCTGGACGGAAAACGGCTCTACTGCACCAACTCCCTGTTCTCCACCTGGGACAACCAGTTCTACCCGGACATGAAGGACATGGGTTCTTGCATGGTGATGATCGACTGCGACACCGAGAACGGTGGTATGTCGATCAACGAGGACTTCTTCGTCGACTTTGCCAAGGAGCCCAAAGGACCGTCGCGGGCGCATGAAATGCGTTATCCCGGCGGCGATTGCACGTCCGATATCTGGGTCTGAGGGTATCCGGGCCTGATCAACACAGGGCGGCTCGCGGCGGGCCGCCCTCACCTCACCTTATCCGCGCGACAATGACCATCCACAAAGTCACCCTCCTCAACCGAGGCGGCCGCGAGCTTGAAGTCTATGACGACGAGTGGATTCTGGACGCCGCCGAAGAGCAGGGCGAGGTGCTGCCCTTTGCCTGCCGTTACGGCGGCTGCGTCACCTGTGCGGCGCGGCTGGTTTCAGGAGAGGTCGACCAGAGCGACGGCGTGGCGCTGAAGCCCGACCAGATCGCCGATGGATATGTTCTGCTGTGCGTCGCGCGGCCACTGAGCGACTGCGAATTCAATGTCGGGGTGGAGAGCCACGACACCCTCTACAGGAATCCGTTCAAGAATCCGCGGACACCATCGTGACGGCTGTCCTGATTGGATCAGGCGGCACCGGCTCAGATCCTTGCTCCTGCTTCTCGCGGGAAGCGCCATCGATGGCGCTTTGCGCTGTGAGATCCTTGAAATTGTCATCCCAGAGTTTTTCAAGCTGCTTCCGGTTACCCATTTCGGCCATCCTCTGGACCCGCTCGATGGTCTTGAGGTCGCGCGGGCCAACGACGATACTGAGGTCGTCGCGCCGGCGGTTTTCATGACCGAACTGCGGGTCGTCGCGCCGCCTGCGGTCTGGCCCGAAATAGCCGCTTGGCGTCAGGACGTAACTCTTGGGAACCTGCGTCAGCTGTATCAGTTTCTGGCGAAGATGGTCCGGCCGCATGGGCTTTCCGAGAAAGTCGTCGAACCCCGCCTTGATGCTCTCCATGACGACTTTTCGCGAGCAATGGCTCGTCAGCAGGATCATCGACAGGAACTTGTTGCGTGAATCCGGAGCGGTACGGACCATATTGGCAAACTCGATGCCGTTGATGAGCGGCATTTCGTAGTCCACCAGGGCAACGTCGAGGGCCTCGCGCCCGATGATTTCAAAGGCCTCGATGGCGTCCGAGGTGCGGGCGATTTCACGGATCCCGAATCCGTGTAGAACGTCCGTCAGCAACGACAGGAAGGTGCGGGAGTCGTCGATCAGCAACAGCCGCAAACCGGATAGGTCAATGTCTTTCACGCCAGCATCCTAGCAAAGTTCACTTTTCGTATTCATTCAGCTGGCTGAACGATACTGGAATTTAGCTAACATTGCCTGAATGGCACACGCAGCAGCTTCATTTAACGGTGGCATAACCACGTGCCGCGCTATCGCGCTCCATCTCCAAAATCCGCTGATAAGCGTGATCGTCCAGGACGGACAGGCCGCACAGCATCAGCTCCCGGCGGACATCGGACAGTTCGGAGGCATCGAAAGCGGCGCGGAGCCCGGCCCGAAGCCGTTGCAGCCGGTCCGGCGATCCCGAGACCGAGGTGACATACGGCAGGCCCGGGACCAGCGGCGAGCGGGTGATCGCCCGCAGTTGGCTGCAAAGATCGCCGTGGTGCCGTCTCGCCTGAGCCCAGACGATCGCATCGACCGCACAGAGATCCGCCTCGCCCGAGGCCACCATCTGAAGTGACTTCAGATGACCGCCGGACCGCCGGGTTGCCCCGAAGAAACGGCCATCTTTCGCAAGCGGCGCTATAACCGCCCTGAGCGCTGAATATCCCGACTGGGAGTCTTCTGAATTATAGGCGGCAGTGGTGCCGCGAAAGCCATCAAGCTCAAGCCCGCCGTCGTCACGCCGGGCAATGACGAAGCTGCAGTAGTCAGCCGCCTCACACCCCTCGGCATCATAATGCGGTGTGGCCAGCACCTGCAGCTTTCCCGCCCAGGCATGGGTCAGGGGATAACCGCAGGTTTGGGAAAGCAGGAGGGCGGGCGCCCGCCAGAGGGCTTCGATGTCGCCGTCGTGCACCAGCGCGTCGGGGACATCCGCAAGCCCTTCCGCGCGCAGAGCACCGGCGACGCCCCGCCACAACGCATCGGTTGCCGAACGCACCTCTGGCCAGTCGTACATGGGGAGTGACGCGGTCATTCAGGCGACTTTCTCCAGGAGGCCGCGAATGAAGCCGCCGCAGTCGTTGGGCTGCACCACCGCCTCGCGGATCAGACTGTCAAAATGGCGGGTCAGAACACGTATGTGCTCGGTGGAATTGAACACGAAGAACATCTTGCCCATGTACACCGACGCACGGAGGGGCCCGAAGATCGTATAGGGAACCGTGAATGTGGTGCGCCCGTCGAATATGAACCACCGGAATGTCGGATAGAGTTCGTCGACCAGGTCGGCCATCCGGCTGAGCTGGTCGCGCCGGTTCGATGCCGGCAGCTGCGACCATACACCGGTGCCCAGGGCAAACTCCTCGAGCAGATGTTGCGATGAGCAGACCTCCATGTCGGTCTCCGGCAGGCGGCTGTAGGCAAGGCGTTGCTCCGCCTCCTCCTTGCGCGCTTCGGCGGTGACCGCGGTCCAGTTGACATACTCATAGTCGATCACGGCGTCGGTCTTCAGAAGGTCCGGCAGCGACATCGGCACATAGCGGATCTTGTAGCCCGCCGCCTCGCGATGCCAGCGCGCCAGTAGCTCGTCGACATGGCTGCGTTCGCCCGACTCGATTTCAAGCTGGCGCAGGATGTCGGTGCCGACACGGTCCGACTGGGCCAGCCCTAAAAGCCAGTCGATGCTGACATTGCTGCGCGTTGCGATGCGGGCGATGGTTTCGGCGCGCGGCAGGCGCACCGTCGCCTCGGACAGGAGTTGCGACAGCGTCGAGCGGTCGAGGCCTGCGTCGGCGGCAAATCGGGACTGGCTCGAATTCGAGCGTTCGATCAATTCGGCCAGGCGTTCGCGAAAAATCGCAACCGTGTCTCTTTTGTCGAGCATCTGGACCCGCTCTCCCTTGTTTACAATTGTCACCACCTGCGCATAAAGCATAGCACTATCACCAGAAATGTCACATATTCTCGTTTCCACAACGCCGGGAATTTGTCACTAGGGTGGCAGGAAGGCGGCGCTCGCCGCCGCACTTGCGGAGCGCAGGGTCCGGGCATCACAGTGAGAAACTTCGCAAAGAACGACAACGCGGACCACGAACGGCCAGTCGGCGGCCCGGTCGAATGGCCGACCCTGGCGCTGATTGGTATGTTCTATATCTGCTTCGCCGCCGTCACCTGGAACTGGGCGCTCCTGCCTTGGTGGATCGTCCTGCCGGCGGCGGCCTATCTCACATGCCTCTATGGCGGCATTCAGCACGAAGTCATCCACCGCCATCCGACCGGAGCGCAGGCGCTGAACGAGGCCCTTGTGTTCCCGGCGGTCCTTGTCTGGGTGCCTTATGGGCGCTATCGCGACCTGCATCTGCGCCATCATGGCAACGACCGGTTGACCGACCCTTATGACGATCCGGAGTCGTTCTATCTGGACCCCGGCCAATGGGCGCGCCTGGGGTGGCTCGCGCGCCTTGTGCTGCGCGTTAACAACACGCTCGCCGGCCGGCTGATTGCCGGACCGGCGATTGCGGCGGCCCGGTTCTGGGTGCAGGAGGCCCGGCTTTTCGCAGCGCGCGACCCCAGTGCGATCAGAGCATGGCTATGGCACATTCCCGCCCTTGCGGTGCTGCTCATCTGGGTCTGGGGCGTGTGCGGGATTTCGCCTCTGGTGTACATCGCCGCCTTCGCCTATCCGGGAACCGCGCTCATCCTGCTCAGATCCTTTGCAGAACATCGCGCGCATGCCGATGTCGGGGCACGTTCCGTCATTGTCGAGACCTGCCCGGCAATGGCACTGCTGTTCCTCAACAACAACCTGCACGCTCTGCACCATGCCCGCCCCGGGGTGCCCTGGTACAGGCTGCCGCAAACCTACCGAGCGGAACGCAAGGCGATCCTGCGCGGCAATGACGGTTATCTTATCGCCGGTTACAGGCGCCTCTTTGCCCGCTACCTTCTGGTTCCGAAAGAACCGGTTCCGCACCCTCTCTCCCCGGCTCCCGTGCCGGACGGGGAAACCGCAAAGTCAGGCGTTTGAGTTTGACGGACCGCCCGGCTCGACTTAATTCAGAGTGCACCATGGCAAGTCCCCCTGAATTCGCTGCGGCCTCCGCCGACGCGGCCGCCTCCTTTGAACGCGACGGCGTGGTGTGCCTGCGTGGTGTCTTCTCATCCGACCTCATCGAGCTCACCATCCGCGGCGTCGAACGCAGCATGGCCCATCCGGGACGCTTCTTCCGCGACCAGACCCCGCAAGGCTCGCCGGGGCGTTACATGTTCGAATACTGGGCGTGGCGCGACGTCCCGGAATTCGCCGAACTGATTCATTCCTCACCGGCGGGCGAGATCGCCGGGCGCCTGATGGGCGCGCGGTCGGCAACGCTCATCATGGACAACTGGTTCATGAAGGAGGCCGGCGCCGCCAATGGCGCGCCGTGGCATCACGACAAACCCTATTTCGATTTCGAAGGCCGCATGTGCAATATCTGGTTCCCGCTGGAGGACGCAACCGCCGAAGAAGGCCTCTCCTTCGTCAAGGGCTCGCACCTTTGGCCACAGACCTTCAAACCCCAGGACTTTCGCGATCACGTGCCGTTCGATGGCGACATGACCGACTATGCGGATGTTCCCGACATCGATGGAAATGCTGGTGAGTATGAATTTCTAAGCTGGGACGTCGCCGCGGGCGACTGCCTGGTCTTCGACCTCAAGACCGTGCACGGCGCGGCCGCCGGCCGCACACCGCTTGCCAACACCATCCGACGGATGTCTCTGCGTTTCGCCGCCGAAGACACTGTCTTCAGGCCGCGCGGCTCATGGACCGAGGAAACCTCGCAGCACCTGATCGCCCTCGGACAGAAGGTCGGCGAACCGCTCGACTGCGACCTGCTGCCGACGGTGTGGCGAACCGGTTCGCCATCTTCGTCGATGTAGCAGACCAACCCGCAGCCTGACCGCAAATTCTTTGACGCTCCCGCGCCGCCCTGCCATCCTTGCACAATGATCAAAGGGGTTCTGCTCGACATCGGCGGTGTCGTGTATGTGGGCGAGGCAGCGCTGCCCGGTGCGGTCGAAGCGGTGACGCGGCTGATGGCGGCCGGGCTGCCGGTGCGCTGTGTCACCAACACGACGCGGACGCCGCTCGCCGGCATCGTGGAGCGGCTGCAGCGCCTGGGGCTCGACATCGGAGCGGACGACGTGTTCACGCCGGCACGGGCCGCGCGCGCCTATATCGAAACCCACAACCTCGCCCCTCACCTGCTTGTCCATCCATCGCTCGAACCGGAGCTATCGGGCCACGGCGGCGGGGCCGGCGAAGCCGTTGTGATCGGGGATGCCGGCGACGGGTTCAGCTATGCGGCCATGAACGCGGCCTTCCGCAAGCTGATGGGCGGCGCGGCCTTTGTCGCGTTGGCCGCGAACCGCACGTTCAAGGATGGCGATGGCGAACTCTCGATCGATTGTGGCGCGTTCGTTGCGGCCCTTGAATACGCCACCGGCACGAAGGCCATTGTTCTCGGCAAGCCGGCGCCCGGTTTTTTCGAGGCGGCGGCCGCAAGCATGGACTGCGCCCTGGCCGATGTGGCCATGATCGGAGATGACGCGGAAGCCGATGTCGCCGGCGCCCTTGACGCAGGCGTGAAGGCGGGCATTCTGGTGCGCAGCGGAAAATATCTCGAAGGCGACGAAACCCGGTATGCGCCGCGGCCGACACTCGTTAGGGACAGCCTTGCCGGGGCGGCCGAGTGGATTCTGGAAAATTGAAAACCGGCCCTCTCACGCCCAAAGCATGTCGTTTTCATCAAGACCGTGTCGTTTTTGACCCAACCCGTGTCGTCTCCATGAGCGACGGGAGGGCGGCGCATCATGGCATTCTAAGGGTCTCAGCAACTTTGTGAACCTCCCGGCCAGCGTGTCCGGCCTCGGGTCGCACGAAGTGGAGGGGCATGGGCTGAGGACGAGAATGATCGAGGCGACCCGGGAAAACCGGGCGCGAGGGGAGCGGATCTTTTGAACTTGGCAAAGACGGCTATTCCCCAACAATTGATCATGGTTACCTGAGGCAAACTTGATGAAGACGCTATCAATTCATCAACTGCCAGAACGCAACAAAATACCCTCTAAACAAAGCTTTAGGCTTCCCGTGAAGCCGTTCAACCTGCGCATTGCGGGCGGCGTCCAATGACGTCAACTGCACTCGCACCTAACCGCAGCCGGGCCGATCGGACGTTTACTTGTGTGCATGCGAACTCTAGACTGTTTCTACCGCAAGGGTGATAGGGAACAACAAGAGTTCGTCAGACCAAAATCGCACAGTCGATTGGCGCGAACAACCTTGTAACAGGGAGGAAATTTATGAAGTTCTTTAAGTTTAACGGTCAGCCCATGCCGAAGCATGTGACCGATATGGCAAAGTCCGTACGCAAGTCGGACGATGCGGTCAGCCGCCGCGAATTTCTGGCCCTCGCCAGCGCATTCGGGGCGACCGCCGTGACCGCCTACACGATGATTGGGCTTACCGCGCCCACCCCCGCACTGGCGATGACGCCGAAAAAGGGTGGCACGCTTCGCATTCAGCAGGAAGTGCGTGCGCTGAAAGACCCGCGCACCTACGACTGGAGCCAGATGGCCAACTTCTCGCGCGGCTGGCTTGAGTATCTCGTGCGCTACAACCGCGACGCCACCTTCGAGGGCCGTCTGCTGGAAAGCTGGGAAATCAGCGACGACGCCAAGACCTACACGCTTAATGTGCGCAAGGGCGTGAAGTGGAACAACGGCGATGACTTCACCTCCGAAGACGTCGCCCGCAATATCGAGCGCTGGTGTGACAAGACCGTGGAAGGCAACTCCATGGCCGGCCGTTTCGCGACCTGCATTGACGCCGAAACCAACAAGGCCAAGGCAGGCGTCATCGAAATCGTCGACAGCCACACGGTCCGCCTCAACCTGCCGGCACCCGACATCACCCTTGTTCCGGGCATGGCGGACTATCCGGCTTCGGTGGTGCACAAGAGCTTCGACAATAATGATCCGTCCAAGAACCCGATCGGCACCGGACCTTATGTGCCGGAGCAGAACGAGGTTGGCGTCAAGGCCGTTCTGGTTCGCGCACCTGGCCACACATGGTGGGGTGGCGACAAGGGCGCCTATCTCGACCGCATCGAGTATGTCGACTACGGCACCGACCCGGCCGCCCAGATTGCAGCCTTCGAAGCCGACGAAGTGGACATGAACTACGACACCACAGGCGAGTATGTCGGTGTTCTCGACGGTCTCGGCCTCGTCAAGTCGGAAGCGGTGACCGCAGCAACCATCGTGATCCGCGCCAACGCGGCGGCCGAAGTCGACGGAAAGAAGCCCTATGCGGACGTCCGCGTGCGCCGGGCCCTGGCACTTGCCTGTGACAACGCCAAAATTCTGGAGCTGGGATATGCCGGCCTCGGAAAGCCGGCGGAAAACCACCATGTCTGCCCGATCCATCCCGAGTATGCCGAACTGCCTCCGATCAAGCGTGATCCGGAAGCCGCCATGGCGCTCATGAAGGAAGCCGGCATGGCGGATTACGAGCACGAGTTGCTGTCGATCGAAGGCGACTGGCGCAAGGACACCACCGACGCCGTCGGTGCACAGTTGCGCGACGCCGGGATCAAGGTGAAACGCTCGGTCCTACCGGGCTCGACGTTCTGGAACGACTGGGCGAAGTATCCGTTCTCGTCGACCAACTGGAACATGCGTCCGCTCGGGGTTCAGGTGCTCGCCCTCGCCTACCGCTCAGGTGAGGCGTGGAACGAAACCGGTTTCGCGAACAAAGAGTTCGACGACATGCTGACCGCGGCCCTTGCCATCGCCGACACGGAAAAGCGCCGTGCTCTGATGGCGAAGATCCAGAAGATCATGCAAGACGAAGGCGTGATCATTCAGCCCTACTGGCGCTCTCTCTTCCGCCACACGAAGGAGAACGTGAGGAACGCGGAGATGCATCCGACGTTCGAAATCCATCCGGACCAGATGTGGATGGATGCGTAATCCAGGCAACACTTGAACGGGTAGACCGGTTTTCCGGTCTACCCGACGCTTGCCACTACCTGCCCATGAACCAGTTGGAGGGGACCTGCGCCATCTTTTGAGAGCCAGGAACTGTCATGCTCGAATTTTTGATCAAACGACTTGGGGTAATGATTCTCACGATTCTTTGCCTCACATTCATTGTTTTCTTTCTTACAAATCTCGAACCCAACCTCCAACGCCTCGCCAAGACCCAGGCAAACAACCGCATGACCGACGCACAGGTCGAATCCTGGCTTGGCGCGCGCGGTTACAAGAGGCACATCGTCATCAAGTACGGCGAATGGATTGGAATCATCCCTGGCTGGAAGAACACGATCAACGATGTGGAGACGGGCCGCTGCTATCGCACGGGTCAGGAATCAACCCCGCGGTTCTGCGGGATTCTGCAAGGTGCGATGGGATATTCCACCGTCTTCCGCGACGAGGTCACCACAATTATCGGCAAGCGGCTCTGGCTCACCGGAAAACTGATGTTCTGGGTGATGGTCGTGATGATCCCGCTGGCGCTGCTCATTGGCGTGCTCGCCGGCATGCGAGAACGAAGTAAGCTCGACCGCGGACTGTCGACGTTCTCAATTGCAACGACGGCGACGCCTGAATATGTGTCTGGCGTTATCTTCATCGTCGTGTTCGCGTCCAGTGTCGTCGGGCTCAAGTGGTTCAAGGGCTCGGCCGCGTCCGCCATGGACACCATAACGTTCGATAATTTCACCCTGCCGGTGGCCACTATGGTGCTCTACGGCATGGGCTATATCGCCCGCATGACCCGGGCCTCGATGGCCGAGGTCATGACGGCGCAATACATCCGCACGGCCCGCCTAAAGGGGGTCAAATTCTCCGGCGTTGTGACACGGCACGCGCTGCGCAATGCGCTGATCGCTCCGTTCACCGTCATCATGCTGCAATTCCCGTGGCTGCTCACCGGTGTTGTAATCGTCGAGACCCTGTTCAACTACAAGGGCTTCGGCTGGACTCTGGTGCAGGCCGCTTCGAACAACGACATCGAGTTGCTTCTGGGCTGTTCCATTGTTGCTGTGATCGTCGTGCTGCTGACCCAGCTGATCTCGGATATCGGGTACGTGTTCCTGAATCCGCGCATTCGCGTGAACTAGGGGGGAACGCGACATGGAACAGTTAAGTTCACTCGAAATCGCCGGCCACATTTTTCTGCAATTCATGCCGGTGTGGATTGCGCTCGCGATCATCATCTCCGTTTCGGTGATGTTCAAGAAGCGGCTCGGCCTCTATGGCCAGGTCTTCGACAACACGATCGGATTGGCAGGCCTCATAATTGTGCTGTTCTGGATTCTGACCGCACTGATGGCCGACTGGATCATCACGCTGGATCCGCTGGGCCAGTACTCCGGCATGAAAAACAAGAGGCCCGGCTTCCCGGTGCAGGACGTTGAAGGCGCCTACTTCCTGCTCGGCGGCGACACGCTGGCGCGCGACGTTTTCAGCCGCGTTGTGATGGGCAGCCGCACCGTTCTTTCGATAGCGCCCGCAGCGACAATGTTCGCGTTCATGGTGGGTATCACGCTCGGGTTGCCCGCAGGCTACCTGACGGGGCGGCTGGACACGATCCTCAGCTTCCTGGCCAACCTGGTGCTGGCGTTCCCGGTGATCCTGCTGTTCTACCTTCTGGTGACAAAGGACATTATCGAGACCGGCATACCAATGTATCTGGCGGCGGTGCTATTCGTGTTCCCGATCGTCTTCCTGCTCATCCTGTTCACGACAAGGTTCAAGACGCGGCCGGGGGAACTGACCATATATCTCGGCATCACACTGACATTCGGTCTGTGGGCCTACTCGGGCCTGGCATTCGATGCCGATCCGCTGGGTGTGTGGAAGATGGACTCCAACACGCTCAACATCTTCGTGTCGGTGGTTTTCGTGAACTCGCCGACCGTGTTCAGGATCGTGCGGGGACTGACCATCGACATCAAGACGCGAGACTATGTTGCGGCGGCCCAGACCCGCGGCGAAACGCCGTGGTATATCATGCTCTGGGAGATCCTGCCGAATACACGCGGGCCGCTGATCGTCGATTTCTGCCTGCGCATCGGGTACACGACGATCCTTCTCGGAACGCTCGGCTTCTTCGGTCTGGGTGTCAGCCCGGAGAGCCCGGACTGGGGCAATACGATCAACGAGGGCCGTAAGCTCCTGTCGGTCTACCCGCACCCCGCCCTGCCACCGGCGCTCGCGCTGATGTCACTGGTCCTCGGCCTGAACTTTCTGGCTGATGGGCTGCGCGAAGAATCTCTAAGAGACTGATGGGGAGAGACCAAAATGACTGAACCGATCCTTGAGATTGATAACCTCTCCATCTCGTTCTTTACGCGCGTTGGCGAGATCCCCGCGGTGATGGATTTCTCGTGCAAGGTGATGCCGGGAGAGGCGATGGGCCTGGTTGGAGAATCCGGTTGCGGCAAGTCGACCGTGGCGCTCGGCGTCATGCGCGATCTTTCCAATGTGGGAGAGATCACGGAAGGCACGATCAAATTCAAAGGCCGGGACATGGGGGAGATGTCCCCTGAAGAGTTGCGCGACATTCGCGGCTCGAAAATCGCCATGATCTACCAGGAGCCCATGGCCAGCCTGAACCCGGCAATGAAGGTGGGCAAGCAGCTCATGGAAGTGCCGCTGATCCACGAGAGGGTCTCCAAGGAGGAGGCCTACAACCGGGCGCTGGACATGGTGGCATCGGTGAAGCTGCCCGATCCCGCCCGGATGCTGGACAGCTATCCGCACCAGCTTTCCGGCGGACAGCAGCAGCGCATCGTCATCGCCATGGCGCTGTTGTCGAAGCCGGACCTGTTGTTGCTGGATGAACCGACCACCGCCCTCGATGTCACGGTGGAAGCCGGCATTGTGCAGTTGGTCAAGGAACTGGGCAAGAACACCGGCACCTCGATGCTGTTCATCTCGCACAATCTCGGGCTGATCCTTGAAACCTGCGACCGGATCACGGTGATGTACTCGGGTGAAGCGGTGGAAACGGGAACCGTGCATGAGGTGTTCGACCGCATGCGCCATCCCTACACCCAGGGCCTGTTCAACTCGATCCCCCTGCCCGGCGCGGACAAGAATTCGCGCCCACTGTTGTCCATTCGCGGTCAGCTGCCGTTGCCCCACTTGCGTCCGCATGGCTGCAATTTCGGTCCGCGCTGCGATCACTTTATCGAGGGTGAATGCAACAAGGACGAAGTCTTCATGACGCCGGTGGCGGGCGAGCCCGATCACAAATCGCGCTGTGTGCGCATCGAACAGCTGGACTGGGATGCCGAACCCGAACGCAAGGTGGTCACCGAACCCACCAAGCCGGGCGAGATCGTGCTGCATGTCGACAACCTGAAGAAGTACTACGACGTGGCGGCGAGCAAGATGTTCGGCGGCGGCGACACCCGTACGGTGAAAGCCAACGAGACCATCAGCTTCAACGCACGCGAGTCGGAAACCGTCGCCATCGTCGGCGAATCCGGTTGCGGCAAATCCACCCTGGCGAAAGTGTTGCTCGGCCTCGAAACCAAGACCGACGGCGAAGTGACGCTGGAAGGTTACGAGATCGGCGACACGGAGGTCCAGGACCGCTCGACGGCGACGGTCAGCGCCGTCCAGATGGTGTTTCAGAACCCGTTCGACACGCTCAACCCGAGCCATTCCGTCGGTTCGCAGATCATGCGCACACTCGAAGTGTTCAGCATCGGCGCCAACCAGGTGGAGCGACGCAACCGCATGCTCGAACTGCTCGATCTGGTGAAGCTACCGCGGGCTTTCGAGCACCGCATGCCACGCCAGCTTTCAGGCGGACAGAAGCAGCGTATCGGCGTCGCCCGCGCCTTCGCCGGGCAGCCGAAGGTCGTGGTGGCCGACGAGCCGGTATCGGCGCTTGACGTTTCGGTGCAGGCGGCGGTGACCGAGCTGTTGATGGACATTCAGCGTGAATTCAAGACCACGATGCTGTTCATCAGCCACGACCTTTCGGTGGTGCGCTACATCGCCGACCGGGTGGTGGTCATGTATCTCGGGCATATCGTCGAACAGGGCACGACAGACGAGATCTTCTCGCCGCCGTATCATCCCTATACCGAGGCGTTGTTGTCGGCGATCCCGATTGCCGACACCAGCGTCACCAAGAAGCACATCGTTCTGGAAGGCGACATTCCTTCGGCGCTCAGCCCGCCGCCGGGATGTCCGTTCCAGACCCGCTGCGGCTACAAGGACAAGGTCTCCGGCAACCGGTGCGAGACCGAGGTGCCGATCGTGAAGTCGTTGGGTGGGGGCCACACGGTCAAGTGCCACCTCTCCGACAACGTCCTCAAAGGGATGGATCCGGTCATCCAGTTCGGCCCCAAGGTGAAGTCAAAGAGCAAGCCGGCCACCAAGGCCAAACCGAAGACGGCGGCCAAGCCAAAGGCGGCCGCGAAACCCGCCACCAAATCGGCGGCAAAAGCCAAAGGTCCGAGCAAGCCGAAAATGCTGAGCGCGGCGCGCGGCGGCGCGGCAGACGATCTCAAGCTGATCAGCGGCGTCGGGCCCAAGCTCGAACAGACCCTGAACCGTTTGGGCGTCTATCACTTCGATCAGGTGGCCGCATGGAGCAAGAGCGAGATCGACTGGGTCGACAACGAATTGAGCTTCAAGGGCCGCATCGAGCGCGACGGCTGGATTGCCCAGGCCAAAAAACTGGCCAAGGGCTGACGCCTTTGAACACTGCTTCCAAAGCCGGGCGGCGGTTGTCGCCCGGCTTTCTTGGTTTTATGCAGAATGTGTTCTGATCAGAAGCCCGACTGAAACATAGCGCGAGGTGCCCTGTGGCGCGGGTCTTTATCTCTCACTCGAGCCGTGACGAGCGGCCGGCGGCCGAGATGAAATCGTGGCTGGAGACAGTCGGCTTCGAGCAGATTTTCCTCGACTTTGACCACCACAGCGGGATCGGTCTCGGCGCAGACTGGGAACGGACCCTTTACCGCGAAATCGAACGTTGCCAGGCGCTGGTCATCATCCTCACGCCGAACTGGCTCGAGTCGAAGTGGTGTTTCGCGGAGTTCACCCAGGCCCGGGCGCTGGGCAAGCCGATCTTCCCGGTCATCGAGACGCCTTCCGGCGAGACCATGATCGCCAGCGACATCCAACACCTCGACCTCACCAAAGACCGCGAAGGTGGGCTTGAACGGCTGGCGGCAAGCCTGACGGAGATCGCCCTCAACACCCAGGGCCGGTTCGACTGGGACACGACACGCTCGCCGTTCCCGGGTCTGCTGGCATTCGAGGCGGAAGACGCTGCGATCTATTTCGGCCGGGACGACGACATTCGCGCTTTGACGGAACGGCTCAATGCGCGCCGTGTTCAGGGCGGTAGACGGCTGATCGCATTGCTCGGCGCGTCGGGCTCGGGCAAGTCTTCGGTATTGCGCGCCGGCGTCCTGCCCCGGTTGAGACGCGATGGTGCAAACTGGATCGTGGTGCCGCCGTTCAGGCCGCAGTCGGCACCCGTTGACGAACTGGCCAGAGCGCTTTCCCTTGCGCTCGGACGAGGTAACGAATGGCGCGAAATCCGTTCGCAGTTGCAGGATGGCGACTTCAGAAGCATCGCGGCAGACTTCGTTCACGACCTGCGCGTGACGCACAATGCCCTGAACGCCCAGATCCTGATCACCATCGATCAGGCCGAAGAGCTCTTCAGCACCGTGCCGGATGCCGACCGGCAGGCCTTCTTCACCGGCCTCAACACCATCCTGGAGGGCGATCTGCCGCTGATCGTCGTTGCCGGGCTCAGGTCGGACTATCTCGGCTCTCTGCAAACCGAGGAGCGGCTGACGGCGCCGTTCGAAGAGTTCTCGCTCAAACCGATGCCGCTGGAGCGCATCGATCAGGTGATACGCGGACCGGCGAAGGTCGCCGGCCTGAGGGTCGAGGACAGCCTCGTTGCCCGCCTCACCAAAGATGCCGAGACAGAAGACGCCCTGCCCCTTCTGGCCTTCGCCTTGCGCGAACTCTACGACAGGTTCGGCAAGGACGGTGACCTGACACTGGCGGAGTATGAAGCTCTCGGCGACCGGGCCAATGACCTGACGCCCCTGGAAAATGCGGTGAAGCGGAAGGCGGACGATGTGCTGGAGACGGCGCGGCCCAACGAGATCGAACTCCAGGCCTTGAAGGACGCGTTCGTCCCCGCCATGGTCAGGGTCAATGACGAGGGCGAATTTGTGCGCCGCCCGGCGCAGTGGGACCTGTTGCCCGCCGCATCGAGGGACCTGCTCGAGCACCTGGTGAAGGCCCGCCTTCTGGTTCTGCGCCAGGACAACGATGTGCGGGTCGTCGAGGTGGCGCATGAGGCACTGCTTCGCAAATGGCCGAAGCTCGCCGGCTGGCTGACCGACGAGCGCGAGTTTCTGATCGGCAAAAGCCAACTGGAACGCGACGTTGCCGACTGGGACCGCGCCAGCGAAACGCAAAAACCGCTGGCCCTGCTGTCGGGCCTCAAGCTCAGCCGCGCCGAAGTTTGGTTGAAGGAAAGACCACAGCAGCTCGACGACCGCGAGCGGGCATTCATTGCCAAAAGCGTTGATGCCGCAAATACCAGCCGGCGCCGCGCTTTGCGGAACCGACGGTTCGTAACATGGGGCGCCGCGGCTGCGGCCGCGATCATCGGAATTTTCGGATGGTGGGCCTATGGCGTCTATCAGGAACGCAATATCGTGCGTCATGAGGCCGCCCGCACCGATATCCGCGGCGAGCTCATCGCCTATGCGACCGCCAAGGGCCAGTACGCGCTTGATACAATGGAAGGATCAAACACATCGCCCTACACGTCGGCGTTGGTGAAAGCCCTGCGCAGCCGGTCACGCGGCGTGCATGGGGCGCTGACCGCCCTGAACCAGCGCGTGGTGGAGAATTCCAAGGGCCGCCAGAGGCCGTTCATCTCCACCAGCATGAACGGTGAAATCTACCTTTGGGACCAGCCGGACACGCGCAAGCGGCTGGCGCTTGTGATTTCGGCGGACCATGTCGGCCGCGATGCGTCGCCGCTGCAGGCGCCCCGGCACGATGCCGATGCTTTCGCGCAGGTTCTGCGCGATGCCGGATTCAAGGCGGGCGAAGTCATTCGACTCCATAACCCGGACAAGGAAAAGCTGCTGTCCACCCTGTCACAACAGCTTCAAGCCCTCGAAGTTGCGGATCTTCAACGCAAAGATGCTGGATCGATAACGGTTTTGCAGGGGATCGAGGGTCTGCGCGTGGAACCGGCCGGCATCACCGTCAAAGCCGCGGACCCGCAACAGCAGCGACGGCGGCGAACCGACCAGATACCGGAGCGCGTTCCGTATAATCGGGGCCTTGAGACGGAACAGCGCGAGGCCTCCGACAACACGCTCTATGTTTTCTACTATGCCGGCCACGGGGCCGCGATCGATGACGGCGAATACATTGTCCTGCCCTCCGACCAGGACGTTCAATCGCAAGATGACATCTCGAAAACGGGCGTGAACCTGACCAGGATATCGAATGCGATTACCGAGCGGGCGGCAGCCGCAATCATGATTCTGGACGCGAATTTCACGTTCGCCTTCTCGCGGGATCGCTAGAGGCAGCGGATGTCTTTATTTCACCCGTGGTCGGCAAAACTTCACTTGCCGATAATGTGCTGACAGTCTTTCCTGCCGGCACCAGTTCGAGCGGGAGCCTTTTCATGAAATCTCATGTGCGTGTTGCGGTGATCGGCGGCGGCGTTGTCGGCTGCTCCGTCCTCTATCACCTCACCAAGAAGGGCTGGCCGGACGTCGCCCTGTTCGAGCGTGACGAACTGACCTCGGGCTCGACCTGGCATGCGGCCGGCGGCATGCATACGCTCAACTCCGATCCCAATGTGGCGAAGCTGCAGCAATATACCATCGAGCTCTATAACGAGATCGAGGAGGTGTCGGGCCAGTCCTGCGGCATCCACCTCACCGGCGGCATCATGCTGGCAAGCGACAATGACTGGCTCGACTATCTCAAGGTCGCCAGGAGCAAGGGCCGGGTCCTCGGCCTCGATCAGGAGTTCATTTCCGTGGCGGAGGCCAAGGAGATGCATCCGCTGATCAACGAAAAGTACTTCGTCGGCGCGCTCTACGATCCCTTCGAAGGCCATGTGGACCCGTCCGGCGTCACCAATGCCTATGCCAAGGCGGCGCGCATGGGCGGTGCTGAAATCTACCGCCACACCCGTGTCGTCGAACTCAACCAGACCGCCGACGGCGGCTGGGACGTGGTCACCGAGAAGGGCACGGTCAAAGCCGACATGGTGGTCAATGCAGGTGGCCTGTGGGCACGCGAAGTGGGCCGCATGGTCGGCCTCGAACTTCCCCTCCTCGCCATGGAACATCATTACCTGATCACCGAGGAGGTGCCCGAGGTCAAGGCGATGGACAAGGAACTGGTCCACACCATCGACTTCGGCGGCGAGATCTATATGCGCCAGGAACATGACGGCGTTGTCATGGGCACCTATGAACAGGGCGGCGTGCCATGGTCGGAACGCAACACGCCATGGGACTTCGGCCACGAGTTGCTGCAGCCTGACCTCGACCGCATCGCCGACAATCTGGAAGTCGCCTTCGAACACTTCCCCGCCCTCGCCGAGGTCGGCATCAAGCAGGCGATCAACGGGCCCTTCGTGTTCACGCCCGACGGCAACCCCCTGGTCGGCCCAGTGGGAGGTCTGAAGAACTATTTTGCCGCCTGCGGCGTGATGGCCGGCTTCAGCCAGGGCGGCGGCGTCGGCCTCACTCTTGCCAACTGGATGGTAGACGGCGATCCGGGCTTCGATGTGTGGGCCATGGACGTGTCGCGCTTCGGCACCTGGGCCGGAACGGCCTACACCAATGCCAAGGTGCGCGAGAATTACGGGCGGCGCTTCCGGGTTTCGTTTCCAAATGAGGAGCTTCCCGCCGCCCGGCCTCTGCGCACGACACCGGTCTATGACCGGCTCGTGACCGAGAACGCCGTCTGGGGTGCGGGGTTCGGGCTGGAAAGCGCCTTGTGGTTTGCGCCCAAGGGCGACGAACCGGTCGAGAACCCGACCTTCCGCCGCTCAAACGCCTTCGGGGCAGTGGCGGCGGAATGCCAGGCGGTGCGCTCGGGCGTCGGCATGATGGAGATATCGGGATTTGCCAAATACGAAGTGACCGGCGCCGATGCGGATGGCTGGCTGTCGCAGATGCTGGCCAACAAGATACCGCGCGCCGGCCGCCTGACCCTGACGCCGATGCTCAACCATGACGGCCGCCTGATCGGCGACTTCACGGTCGCCAAGGCCACCGACGAGCGGTTCTACATCTTCGGCTCGGGCCTCGCCGAGGCCTATCACATGCGCTGGTTTGGATCACATTTGCCGGAAGGCGGCCGTGTGACGGTACGCCCCCTCACCTCCGAGCTGCTCGGGCTTTCGATCGCGGGGCCGAAATCACGCGACCTTCTCGCCCGCCTGACGGCGGAAGACGTCTCGAACGCCGCAATGCCGTTTCTCTCTTTCCGCGAGATGGAGCTCGGCATGATCCCGGCCAAAGTCGGACGCATCAGCTTCACCGGCGATCTCGGCTACGAGATCTGGGTGCGGTCGGACTATCTCCTGGCGCTCTACGATCTGCTGCGTGAGACCGGCGCCGATCTTGGGCTCGCGCTGTTTGGCGGGCGGGCGCTTGACTCGCTCAGGCTGGAGAAGAGCTGGGGCACCTGGGCACGCGAATACCGGCCGCTGTATACGCCATTCGAAGCGGGGCTCGACCGGTTCGTCGACATGAAGAAAAACGATTTTGTCGGCCGTGATGCGGCGCTCAAAGCCAATGAGGGGAGCAATGGCCGCCGCCTCACCACGCTGGTGGTAGAAGCGGAAGACGCCGACGTCGGCGGCGACGAACCCATCCTCCAGAACGGTGAGGTGGTCGGCTGGGTCACCTCGGGCGGCTATGCCCACCACGCAGGCGCCTCGGTGGCGATGGGCTACATGCCGGGCGACCTGGCGGCATCTGGCGCCCCGCTCGAAGTTGAAATCATGGGACTGGCGCGCAGTGCCCGCGTCCAGGTCGAACCCCTGTTCGACCCCAAGGCGGAACGCATGCGCGGGTGAGCGCACAATTTACTCTGGGAGGAGTAGCGATGTTCGAAGGCAAGCAGACCTACGTCAATCTCGAAGGCGCCGACAGGCCGCTGGAGAACCCGATCTCTCAAGGGACGGTTGAGACGGTGCGCCTGCAACGCCTCGCCAAGATGCGCAAGAAGGTGATCGAACATGACTGCGCCGGCATCCTGCTCTACGACCCGCTCAACATCCGCTACGCCACTGACACCTCGAACATGCAGGTGTGGACCATGCACAATCCGGCGCGCTACTGCATGGTGATGGCCGACGGCCCGGTGATCCTGTGGGACTATCACAATTGCGAACACCTCTCGGAAGACCACGCAACGGTCGATCAAATCCGCCCCGCAATCTCGTGCTTCTACTTCTCCGCCGGCACAAGACTGCAGGAGCGCACCAAGCGCTGGGGGGCGGAGATCCTCGATGTCATGAAACAGCATGGCGGCGGCAACACGCGGCTGGCGGTGGACAAATGCGAGCCCGAAGGCCTCTTCCTCCTGAAAGAGCTCGGGCTTGACATCGTCGAGGGGCAGGAACTCACCGAGACGGCACGCAAGATCAAGTCGCGGCAAGAAATCGAGCTGATGGACTGGACCATCAAGGTCTGCGAACAGGGCATGTGGCGCATGCGCGCGCACTCAATCGACGGCAAGACAGAAAACGAGGTCTGGGCCGAACTCCACTATGAAAACATCCGCAATGGCGGCGAGTGGATCGAGACACGTCTCCTGTCGGCCGGCGAGCGCACCAATCCGTGGTTCGCCGAGAGCAGCGCCCATGTCATGCACACCGGCGACATGCTCGCCTTCGACACGGACATGATCGGCCCTTACGGCTACTGCTCCGACATTTCGCGCTCCTGGACCGTCGACCTCACGCCCCCAACGCCGGAGCAAAGGGAGATCTACCACGTGGCGATGGATCACATTCATCACAACGAGGCGCTGCTCAAACCGGGCATGACGTTTGCCGAATTCAACGAGGCGAGCTTTCAGATCCCGGAAATCTACCAGAAGAACCGCTACGGCTCAGCGCTGCACGGTGTCGGTCTCTGCGACGAATTCCCGGCGATCCCGACCCATGTGGACTTCGCCAAGGCGAGCGAAGGCGTGTTCGAGCCCGGCGAAGTGGTCTGCGTCGAGAGCTACACCGGGGCAGAAGGAGCCCGCGAAGGCGTAAAGCTTGAGATTCAGGTGCTGATCACCGAAGATGGCCACCGTCGGCTGGACACCTTCCCGTTTGAAGACTGGGGTTGGGCGGGCGCCGGCTGATCTTCACCCTCACAACAGGCATCAAAACGCTTTATGACCGATCTTCCGCTTCTGTTCACGCCGATCGACATCCGTTCGGTCCGGCTGCAAAACCGCATTGTCATTTCGCCGATGTGCCAGTATTCAGCCGACGACGGCCTTGCCACTGACTGGCATTTCGCGCATCTGTCGCAATTCGCCATTGGCGGCGCGGGCTGCATCTTCTTCGAAGCCAGCGCCGTGACCCGCGATGGCCGGATCACCCATGGCGATCTCGGGATCTGGAGCGATGCCCACGCACAAGCCATGGCGCCGATCGTCTCGTTCATCAAGTCCCAGGGATCGGTCCCTGCCCTACAGCTCGCCCATGCCGGCCGCAAGGCGTCGATGCAGCGGCCCTGGCACGGCAACGGACCGATGGACGACAGCGACACCGCGCGCGGCGAAAGCCCCTGGCCGGTGGTGGGCGCGAGCGCCGAGGCGCTGGATGACGGCTGGCTGGTGCCGCACAGCCTGACGACGGAAGAGATCGCCGGAATCACCGAAGCCTTCGTCGCCGCCGCCAGGCGCGCACTTGCCGCCGGGTTCGAGATCATCGAGATCCACGGCGCCCACGGCTATCTCATTCAGAGCTTCCTCTCGCCGCTCTCCAACAAGCGCACTGACGCCTATGGCGGTGACCGCGCCGGACGCATGCGCCTCGCGCTCGAAGTGACCGAGGCCGTCCGCGCCGTCTGGCCGGACGACAAGCCGCTGTTCTTCCGCGTCTCCTCACTCGATGGCATCGACGGCGGCTGGGAGCTGGAGGACAGCGTGGCGCTGGCACGCGAGCTGAAGGCGCTCGGCGTCGACGTGGTCGACTGCTCAAGCGGCGGCAACAGCGCCAAGGGCGCGACCAACTCCAGCATCGGCCGGGGCTTTGGCTTCCAGGTGCCGTTTGCCGAACAGATACGCCGCGAGGCGGAGATCATGACCCAGGCGGTTGGGCTCATCGTCGATGGCCATCATGCCGAAGAAATCCTGCAAGGCGGCCGCGCCGACTTCATCGCAATCGGCCGCGAAGCCCTCAACAACCCTCAATGGCCATTGCATCAGGCCCAGGCCTTCGGCCTCGATGAGCGCTACGACATGTGGCCCAAGCAATATGGCTGGTGGCTCAGCCGCCGCGCCTACGGCCTTGCCAAGATGAAACAGGCGCAGGACGCGGCGGAGTGAGGATTGCGCGCGCTGCGGCTCGCGGCATGATTTTGCGGAAGACGCGTAGCGGAAATCGACAGGCAAGCCGGCGCAACCCGGTGTTTGTCCCCCTATGAGCGACGTTCTCGGCCTGATCCTTCCGTTGTTCGGCCTCATCGTGCTGGGCTTCATCACGGCGCGGATCGTTCGCCAGCCGGCGGAGGCGATGGGGTGGCTCAACACCTTCATCATCTACATCGCCCTGCCCGCCCTGTTCTTCAGCCTACTGGCCAAGACGCCGGTCGAGAAGCTGTCGAGCTGGGATTTTATCGGCACCAACGTGGCGGTCACCTTCGTCATCTTTGCGTTCACATTCGCTCTCGGGCTGATCGCCAGCCGGGGCGCCATCGCCGAGGCGACAATCCAGGGCCTGGCGGGCGCCTACGGGAACATCGGCTATATGGGCCCGGCGCTCGCCATTCTCGCACTCGGCGAGGACGCCGCGATACCGGTGGCACTGATCTTCTGCTTCGAGAACATCATGCATTTCACCCTGGCGCCGGCGCTGATGGCCATGTCGGGGCGCAGTGAGGAAGGCGTTTTCGCCCTGGCCCTCAAGGTGGTGCGCTCCATTGTGTTCCATCCGTTCATCATCGCCACAGCCCTTGGTGTCGCCGCGGCATTTCTTGCAGTGACGCCACCGGTGCCGGTGGAGCGGCTGATTGCCTATCTGGCCCAGGCAGCGGCGCCGTGCGCCCTGTTCGCCATGGGGGTAACCCTTGCGCTCCAGTCGATGAAACGCATCCCGCGCACACTGGTCTTCATTGTCCCCATCAAGCTGATCGTGCATCCGGCCGCCATGTATCTTGGCCTCAGTTATTTCGGCGATTTCGACCCCATGTGGGTGATGACCGCGGTCCTGCTCGCATCCCTGCCGACGGCGACCAACGTGTTCGTCATCGCCCAGCAATACGGCCTCTGGGCGGAGCGGGCCTCGACGGCGATCCTGCTGACGACGGCGTTTTCCGTGCTCACCGTGTCAGCGCTGCTCTACGTGATGTCATCCGGGCAACTGCCGAGCGATTTCTTTCCCGCAGCGGCAGTCGCGCGGTGACGCCAGGTCCGTCTGAAAACGGGGCACAAACTCACACAATATGCCGCTCTCGCGAACGCGGGAGCCTACTCGCCTCATAGCCTGCATGCGGACAGTGGTGGGGTAATGAAGCTTCGGCTCATTGCAGCGGTGTCGCTGGCGCGACAAACACCGCACCTGCAACAGATGCGAGTAGGCTCCGGCCTGCGCCGGAGCGGCGAGGAGGAGATCACAGGAAGTTCAGTGAGACAAACGCGATAAACACGATGCAGTTTGTCAGGACATGGCTGACGATCGGCCAGCCGATACGATCGGTGCGCACCGCGATTACGCTCCAGAAGGCGCCGAGGCACATGGCGCCGCCAACGAGCGCCAGTGCGCCGCCCGGAAAGATGATGCCGTGGGCGAAGGCCAGCGGCACATGCCATGCCGTGAACAGCCCGACCCCGAGCACCTGGAACGGTATATTCCCGCGCCCCTGTTCGAGGAAGGCGCCGCGCCAGAAGAATTCCTCGGAAAACCCGTTCACCAGCCCCATGGCCATGGCCAGGACAACGGCCAGCAAGGGCACGCTCTCAGGTCTCATGTGCCAGCTCGACAGGGCGACAGCGCCGACCTGCAGCGTCACGGCCCAGGGCACCCAGCGTTGCGCGCCGACCTTGAGGCTGAACCTTTGCGACCAGACGGCGCCGCGCTGGAAGTGCCATCCCGCGGGCAGGCAGAAACAAAACCAGTAGATGCAGAAAATGGCGATGTAACCATGTACCGGGCAAAGGGTGCGCGTCAGCCAGGGAACCAGCGCGCACATGGCGAGGATGAGGATCACGGATGCGAGGACGAGCCTGTGGCGAGATGTCATTTTCTTGCGATCGGCTCACTTCTGAGTCAAACGGTGCCGGGATTGAACGCACTTTTTGCCGAACACCAGCAGGGCAGCACACCAATCATGCCAGTGCCGATGGACTATTGGAATGCGTCGAAGGACTTCAAGGCGTTTCTAAGCGATGTGCGCGACACATGCATGCTGCAGACACATCATCAGGCCTATCACACGCTGAGAGCCGTGCTTCATGTATTTCGCGCGCATCTGACAGTTCAAGACGCGTTGTTGTTCGCTGGCGTTTTGCCGCCGGTGGCACGGGCGATCTTTGTCGAGGACTGGACGCCCGAGGCCGAGCCGGAGCCGTTTCCCGATAGGGACCAACTCCAGGCCGAGGTCAAGTCGGTGCGGCCGGACCACAACCTCGCACCGCCGACGGCGATACGCGATGTGGCCGAAGCCCTGCGCCGGGCCATGGACACGCGTGACCTGGACCGGGTGCTTCGGTCGCTTCCGGCGGGCGCCGCGTCGTTCTGGGAGGCGGGCCCGCAGGCGTGATTAGACACCTCTCATGTCAATGACCAGTCGGCCCTGCACCTTCGCCCTGGCGAGCCGGTCGAATGCGGTGTTCACTTCGGCGAACGGCACCGTTTCCACCACGCTGCGAACCTGACCGCTGCGGGCAAGTTCCATTAGCTGGCGAAGTTCCTGGCGGGTTCCGTCGGCCGAACCCATGATCCGCAACCCACGTTCGATCACCTCACCCGCCTCGAAGCACAGCGCATCGTTCGGCAGCGATATCAGCACGAGGCGCGCCCGGGCGCGGGCGCAATCGATCATCTGCCGCCAGCTTGCCGACACCGGGGCGAAATTGAATGCCGCGTCGGCCCCTCCCAGATCCATGATTTTCGATACCGGATCGTCGGTCGCGTCGATGGCGTGATCGGCGCCCAACTCGCGTGCAAGTGCCAGTTTTTCGTCCGACACATCGACAACGCAGACCCTTGCGCCATAGCTCTTTGCGATCTGTAACGCATAGGTGCCCAAACCGCCGGCGCCGAATATGACGGCAAGCTCGCCTGGCTCCAAGTGGGCCTTGCGCACGGCGCTGTAGGCCGCAACGCCGGCGCACAGGAGCGGAGCGGCTTCGGCGATGTTGAGCTCATCGGGGATCGGCGTCGTCCAGTCCTCCCCCAGCACGGCATATTCGGCAAGGCAGCCGTCAACGTGAGCGCCGGTCGACTGAATACTTTCGCAGTGGGTTTCGTAGCCGGTCAGACATTCACGGCAACAGCCGCACGTGCCATAGACGAATCCGAGACCGACCGTGTCGCCTTCCGCAACGCGCGTGACACCCGCTCCGATCTCAATCACCTTGCCGATGCCCTCATGACCGAGCGTCACCGGCAGTTCACGCGGCAGGGGATGGTCGCCCTTCCAGAAATGCAGATCCGTGTGACACAGTCCGCACACTTCCATCTTCACCAGAACTTCGCCATGGCGCGGGGCCGGCACCGCCACGTCCGTGAACTCCAAGGGTGCGCCAACCGCGGTCATCTGCGCCGCTTTCATCGACCTGACAGTAACCGGTGACTGCATAGTGTTCTCTCCATGTCCCGTATTGGCATCGATCGCGTGCGACGATGCATGTTTGCCTTTGTCCCCAGGAGGACTTGCCTAGTTGAGGTTCATCGCCTTCTCGACTTCCGCATGCAGGCTGGACATGATGCGGCGCTTGAATTCGATGAATTGTGGGGTGGTGATGATGTCGTAGTGCCGGGGGCGTTCGAGACCGACATCGATCGTATCGATGATCCGCCCGGGACGCGCCGACATGACGTAGACCACATCGCCGAGAAACAGAGCTTCGTCGATGTCGTGCGTGACGAACAGAACCGTCTTCTGCTCCTTTTCCCAAATGCCGAGCAGCAGTTCCTGCATCAGTGAACGCGTCTGGCTGTCGAGGGCGCCGAACGGTTCGTCCATCAGAAGCACTTCGGGGTCATTGGCAAGCGCCCGTGCGATGGCAACCCGTTGCTTCATGCCGCCAGACAACTGGCTTGGATATGCGTTTTCAAACCCCAACAGGCCCACGGACCCGATGTAGTGATCGGCGCGCTCGGACCGCTCCTTCGGCGGAACCTTGTTGAGCGAGAGGCCGAACTCCACGTTCTTGCGAACCGTGAGCCAGGGGAACAGGGAGTAGCTCTGAAACACCATGCCGCGATCCGCGCCGGGACTGGTGACGACCTTGCCGTCCACGCGGCACTGGCCGGCGGTTGTTTCCTTCAACCCCGCAACAAGGTCCAAGAGGCTCGACTTGCCGCACCCGGAGGGCCCGACAATTACGGCGAACTGTTTCTCGGGAACCGCCAGCGACAATTGCTCCAGCGCAACGACCCGACCGGCGCGGCGGGTTTCAAACGCGAGGGATACTTCGTCGATGTGAACCTGGCCCATCTTTCACGTTCCTTTCAAGAACTCAGCGAATGTTCGTCCAGGGCAGGAGAACGTTTTTGGCCCACTTGAACGCGAGGTCCGTCACCAGGCCCAAAAAGCCGATCACGAAAATGCCGACGAAGATCGTTGCCGGATGAAGCCCGCGCATGGCCTGCAGGATCATGTAGCCAAGGCCCGAAGAGGCGGCCACAAGTTCGGCCACGACGAGAAATGTCCAGGCCCACCCCATGGTGACACGCAATGTGTCCATCACGCCGGGCATGGTGGCCGGCAGCAGCACACGGGTGACGACCTGCCATCGACTGGCGCCCAGCGTGTAGGATACGTTGTAGAGGTCGTCATGAACCCGGCCCGAGACATCGGCTATCAGAACGATCTGCTGAAAGAACGTGCCGAGGAAAATGACCGCAATCTTCTGCTCCAGGCCGATGCCAACCCACAGGATCAACAAGGGAATGAGGGCGGTTACCGGCAGGTACCGCATGAAATTGACAACCGGTTCGATGGCCGCCGCGACAATGCGGAAGCCGCCCATGAAGATGCCGAGCGGAACGGCAATGATGGATGAGAGCACAAAGCCCAGGTAGATCTCGTAGAGGCTGACCCGCGTATGTTTGAGCAATGTCCCGTCGGACAGGGTCGAGACGAACGCCGCCCACACTTCACCGGGAGCCGGGAGGAAATCGCCGCTGACGATCCCGCCATAGGTGAAGAGGCACCACAGCCCGAACACGCTGGCCGCGACCGTAATCCCTGTCCACAGTTCGATCTGCCGGGGAATTGGTTTGTTCGGTCTGAACAGACGGTCCAGTGTGCCCGCAGCCATCGATGCCTCCAACGTCTTAATTGATGAAGTTGTGGTCGATGACATCGGCCGGCTTCAGGCCTTCGACCTGGACCTTTCCGAAGCTGGACCAGATCTCGATCGCATCGCCGAGGGTTTTGTAGAGCTTGCCCGGCTGGTCGGCGCTGCCGAACATTTCCCGGTTGCGCGTCATGTCGAGATATTCAATGCCGGTAACCGTGGCTTTGAACTCGTTCGGGTCCGCCAGCCATCCCCCGACGCCCTTGGCCATGAGCTCATAGGCCTCGTCCGGATTTGACCGCAGAAAGTCCAGCGCCTTCTGCCAGGCGGCAACGAACGCCTTCATTTCGGTGGCATAGGTTTTCGCCGTTTTCTCCTGAACGGCCACGACATCGACGATCAGGCCCGGCTTCTCGGCGCTTGAAACCAGAATATGACCATGATCGGTCTTGGCGCCCTGTGTCAGGTGTGGTTCCCAGGTTACCGCCGCGTCCACCCGCTGTGCGACAAAGGCCACACCGGCATCGGTTGCCGTCATGTTGACGTGCGTGATGTCCGCCTGGGTCAGTCCTGCTTCCTTCAGCAACGCGTTGACGAAGAACTGCGATACGGAGCCCTCCTCGAACGCGACCGTCATGCCTTTCAGGTCGGCGACGGATTTGATCGTGCTGTTGGAAACCACGCCGTCGCCACCTTTGGAATTGTCGACCGCAAGGATGTATTTCAGGGGCTTGCCCGGCTTCATATAGATGGGAAACTCATCCGCCGTGGATGCGACCATGTCGATCTGACCGGCCATCAATGCACCCATTTTCAGCGGTGTGTTCTCCATGATGGTCAGTTCCACATCGATGCCAGCGTCCTTGAAGAAGCCCTTCGCCTGGGCAATGTAGAATGGCCCGTAGCCCACCCATGTGGAGTGCGCGAGCTTGAACGTCTTCGCCTGCGCCGCCCCCGCCACCATCAGCAGTGCAATAGCGGCCAGTGCCATATGTCTGAACAGTTTGAACATGGATATCCTCCCTTTCTTCGGATGGGTCTTGAGATTGTCTTGCCCCGGTGTGGTTTTGATGGTGCCCCGGCAGGGTTGATGCGGCCTCATGCCATGACACTCCCGCCGTTGACGCCGATGCCCTGCCCGGTGATGAAGCCGGCGGACGGACCCGCCAGGAACACCGCGGTTTCGGCAACTTCTTCGGGCTGTCCGTAACGGCGCAACGGAATGTCGAGTTCCCGCTGGCGCCATTCCTCGCTCATGTTTTCGGCATCGAGCATTTCGGTGTCGATGGGGCCCGGGCAAATGGCGTTGACCAGAATGCTCGGAGCGAACTCCAGCGCCCACGATCGCATCAGCCCAAGGACAGCGTGTTTGGACGCGACATAGGCTGCGAAGGTTGCGCGTCCCTCGTAGCTCAGATCCGACGCCAGCAGGACGACACGACCGCTGGAGTGCGGCAACATCTGGCGGATTGCTTCGCGTCCAACCAGGAACGCGCCACGCAAATTGACCGCAATGACCCTGTCAAAGTCCTGGATGTGGGCGTCGAGCGACGGCACCTCGTGAATGACCCCGGCGCAATGCACCAACACATCAAGCTTGCGGCTGCGCCGCTTGAGGTCGGCAAAAAGTGCATCGACCGACGCCGCGTCGCTTACATCGGCCGGAATTGCGAAAGCGCCCGAGCCCTCGGCTTCGATGCCGGAGACCGTGTCGGCGAGGTCCCGCATGTCGGTGACGACCACATTCGCGCCGGCTCTGGCCATGGCGATGGCCGTGGCGCGGCCGATGCCGCCCCCGGCACCGGTGATCAGTGCGGTCTTGCCCTGCAGTGTGCCGGTCATGAGATCACCGACGTAAGGTCGAATTGGCCGAGTTGTGTCCAACGCGCTCTCGCAACATTGCGTTGGACTGACACCGACCGTCTCCCCTCTTGATCGCGCCTGCCTCACCAGACTGCGTGAGGAGGCTTCAGGGGAGCGATTGTAGGTTGGGAGTTAATTTGACAAATATTGAAGTAACTAAGTTTACTATCAAAAATGTGATATTATCGGCCATGCTTCGAAAACATCTGCCCAATCTTGCCGATGTCGATTTGCGCCTGCTGCGGGTTTTCCAGGCTGTGGCCCGAAACCGCGGGCTGGCCAACGCGCAGGACGACCTCGGCGTCACCCAGGCGACAATCAGCAATCAACTCAGCCAGCTGGAACAGCGCCTCGGTGTGCGCCTGTGCGAACGCGGGCGCAGCGGGTTTTCGCTCACCGAAGACGGCAAGGTGATTTTCGATGCCTCGCAGAATCTCTTCCGCTCGATTGAGAACTTCCGCAGCGTCGTCGGTTCGGTGCGGGGCGAGCTCACGGGCGAAGTGCACTTCGGAACCGTCGACGCCATGTGGTCGAACTCGGAGCTTCACCTGCACCAGGCGATCGCAAGCTTCTCCGAAGTGGCGCCAAAAGTCGTGCTGCACGTGGACATCGCTTCCCCCCAGGCTTTGCTGCAGGGTCTCGGAGACGATCGGTATCACCTTATTCTCACGCCGGCTCAGCGCATACCGCAACGGTTTCGCGCGATGGTGGCGTACAAAGAGACCCAGTCACTCTATTGCGGACGGGGGCACCCACTGTTCGCCAGACCAGACGCGCGGATCGACCTCGTCGAACTTGCAAGTTACCTTTATGCGGCGCGTTCCTACATGCTCGAATGGACCGGCCCCCAGAACATCACGTTCGAGATCGGCGCCGTCTCGTCCCACATGGAAAGCTTGGCCCTGCTCATTCTGTCGGGTCACTATCTGGGTCATCTTCCCAACCACTTCGCGCAGCAGTGGGTTGCATCGGGCACAATGCGCAGTGTGCTGGACGAAGAAGCTTCGTTCGAAGACACCTTCTATCTGGCGTTCCGCAAGAAGGAGCAGAACCAGGCGGCGAAACTGCTGTTCGACTGCATGCGGACAGGTGTCACGGTGTCCTCACGTGATGCCTGAGCCGCTGAGTGCGTTGCGCTTTATGTGAGATTCGGCGCCGGCCCACGCTCCCTGCCCAACCACCCCCAGGGTACCTTTGTCGGGTGGTTGGGCAGGGAGCGTGGGCCGGTGCAGATTGAACGCAACAAGCCCTAGAGCCCATTCGATGAATTCCGAGCCGCTTTGACCGAGTTGTCTTGCTGCGTGGTCAGGCGCGCTTCCCAATGCGATGCGGGACATCGCATACGAAGCGCAACGCCGCCACGGGGCAAGACAACCCGGCCTTCGGTGGGCCAGATCAGCCCACCAGCAGCGTTGCGC
>JAJFHL010000121.1 GCA_021775615.1 Hyphomicrobiales bacterium | reverse complement strand
AACGAGGCTCCCGATCTCTTCACCCTGGCCGGCATCGGGCTTATTGTGACCATGGGCGCCTACACGTTTCACCGAGAACGCATTCGCGCCAACCAGGAGCGCCCGCTGGCGGCGGATACGCGCCGGGAAATCTGACGACGTCCGGAGATTTAAGGGAGTTTGTTCATGTTCAGCCACGTCACCATAGGGTCCAACGATCTGGAGCGCTCGAAGGTGTTCTACGATGCCGTGATGAAGGCGCTCGGGCATGAGCGCTTCTACACCGGTGACAGCATCATCGGTTATGGCGAGGCAACGGGCGATCAGACGTTCGTCACGCAACCCTTCGACGGTCAGGCGGCAACGGTGGGCAATGGCACGCATGTCGCGTTTCTTGCCGGCGACCGGGCCTCGGTCGATGCGTTTCACGCCGCGGCGCTGGCAAACGGCGGCAAGGACGAAGGGGCGCCCGGCCCGCGGCCGCACTATCACAAAAACTACTATGGCGCTTATGTGCGGGACCCGGACGGCAACAAACTCCAGGCCACCTGTCATCGCAGCCCGGACTGATCTGAACCGGCCAGCCTTGTGATCGAGAGACACAAACTTCACACGCAATTGTCAGAAGCAATTGATTTCCCCCGTCGCAATATGGGGTGCTCGATGCGCGCCAACGTAATGCACGGGAGACCATATGCCGGCAGCAGCCGCAGAACCGCAGATCATGAGCCTGGCCACGGCGGTGCCGGAACATGCCTTCGATCAATCGGCCGTCGCCGAAGTGGCGGGCCGCATGTTCGGCAAACGCTACAGGGATTTCGGCAGGCTGAGTACGGTCTTCGCCAACAGCGGGATCGCGACGCGCTATTCGGTCTGCCCGCTGGAATGGTTCACCGAGCCCGCAACGCCGCATGGCTGGCCCGAACGCAGCGCCGCGTTCCTCGCGGGCGCGGCGGACCTGTTCGGGCGGGCGGCAAAGTCTGCGCTCGAACAGGCCGGCCTGGCGGCACACGAGATCGATACGATTGTCACGGTCTGCTCCACCGGGATCGCCACCCCGACCATAGAAACCCATCAGCTTTCGGCCATGGGCTTCCGTGCCGACGTGAAGCGTGTGCCCGTGTTCGGACTTGGATGCGCCGGCGGCGCAAGCGGCCTGTCGCTGGCGGCCCGGCTGGCACGGGCCGAACCGCGCGAGCATGTCCTGCTGGTCGTGCTGGAAACCTGTACCCTCGCCTTCCGCGAGGATGAGTTCACCAAGTCGAACATGGTGGCCATCGCCCTGTTCGGAGATGGCGCCGCCGCAGCGGTGATCTGCGGCGATGCCTCCGGCGGACTTGCAGGCGTCGAGCATCACGGCGAGCATACCTGGCCGGACACGCTTGATATCATGGGCTGGCGGATCGACCCGACCGGGTTTGGCGCTATCTTTTCAAAGAGCATCCCTGATCTGGTGCGTGACAAACTCAGCGCGGCCGCACATGCGTTTCTGGCGCGACAGGGGCTTGGGCGCGACGACCTCGACGGTTTCGTGTTTCACCCGGGAGGGGCAAAGGTGGTTGACGCCTTGGAAGCCGCCTTCGAATTGCCGCAAGGAGAGCTCAACAAGGAACGTGAAGTGCTGCGCAGTTTTGGTAATATGTCGGCACCCACAGTGCTGTTCGTGTTGCAGCAGGCACTGACAAACGGACTGTCGGGCCGGACCCTGCTCTCAGCGCTTGGACCCGGGTTCTCGGCGAGTTTTCTGACCTTGAAGGCGGCATGACCTTTCACATTGCGTTTCTCGGCTTCCTTTGTCTCCAGCGCCTGAGCGAGCTGTTCATTGCCAAGCGGAACTCCGAACGGCTTTTGGCGCAGGGCGCCTATGAGGCCGGCGCCGGCCACTATCCGCTCATGGTCCTCCTGCATGTCTCCTGGCTTGCCGGCCTTGCGGTGCTGATCTGGGATCAGCCGGTCAACTGGTGGTTCGCGGGCCTATATGGAGTGTTGCAGCTTTTCCGGGTGTGGATCCTGACGAGCCTTGGATCGCGCTGGACCACCCGCATCATCATCCTGCCCGGCGCGCCTCTGGTTCGGCGCGGGCCGTACCGGTTCCTCAGCCATCCGAACTACGTTCTGGTGGCTTGCGAGATTGCCTGCGCGCCGGCGATCTTCGGCCTGTGGGCGTATGCGGCGATTTTCACCGTGCTTAACGCCGCCGTGCTCTACGTGCGCATCAGCGCCGAGAACAAGGCGCTTTCCAGCATCGCCACACAAACCTAGCTGGACAGGCAATCTATAATGCGCGCCCAGCTGCGGGCGCCGCGGTGATAGCTTGAGAGGTTGTACTTCTCATTTGGGCTGTGGATCCGGTCGTCGCCGAGGCCAAAGCCGATCAGCAGGCTGTCCATGCCGAGCACATGCCTGAAGCTGCGCACGATCGGGATCGAACCCCCGCCGCCAAGCATCACGGCCGCGGTGCCGAATTCGGCTTCCAGTGCAGCCGCCGCCTTCGACAGATGGGCGTTGTCCACCGGGATCTCGATCGCCGCACTTCCCTTGTGCGAGATGAAATCGACCGTACAGCCCTCGGGCAGTCGGCCCCGGACGTGCTCACGGAACGCCTCGCGAATGGTCTCGGGGTCCTGGCGACCAACGAGACGGAACGAGATCTTGGCCGAGGCGATGGACGGAATGACCGTCTTGGTGCCCTCTCCCGTGTAGCCGCCGATGATGCCGTTCACGTCGCATGTCGGCCTCGCCCAGACCTTCTCGAGCGCACCGCTCCCGGTTTCACCGGACTGGCTGGTCTGGCCGATGTCGCTGACGAAGGCATCCTCGTCGAAGTCGAGGGCCGACCACTGACGCTCGACATCGGCCGGAACCGGGTCGACGCCATCGTAGAAACCTGAAACGGCGACACGCCCGTCATCGTCATGCAGGCTCGCGATAATGCGCGACAGGATGTGGATCGGATTGTGCGCGACCCCGCCGTAATAGCCGGAATGGAGATCCATGGCGGGTCCGGTGACGACGACCTCGTCCATCAGAAGACCGCGCAGCCGCGTCGTGATGCCCGGCGTTTCCGCGTCCCACATGTTGGTGTCGCAGACCAGCGCCACATCGGCCTTGAGCTCGTCACCGAACTCATCGAGAAAGGGCCCAAGGCTCTTGGAGCCGGATTCCTCCTCCCCCTCGAACAGGATGGTGATCTTGAGCGGCAGCGCGCCGGTGACATCGAGCCAGGCGCGGCTGGCCTCAAGAAAGGTCATGAGCTGGCCCTTGTCGTCGGCGGAGCCGCGGGCAACGATACGCTCGGTTCCGTTGGAGCTGACGCGCTGCGGCTCGAACGGCGGTGTGTCCCACAGGTCGACGGGATCGACGGGCTGGACGTCGTAGTGGCCATAGAACAGCACATGCGCCACGTCGCCGGCGCAATCGGGCGGTTCGTAATGCGCCACCACCATCGGATGACCGATGGTGTCGCGGGTCGTGGCCTGGAACCCGAGACGGTTCAGTTCTTCCGTCAGCCAGTCGGCTGCACGGCGGCACTCGGCGGCATAGGCGGGATCGGTGGAGATGCTCTCAATGCGCAAGAGATCAAACAGACGTTCGATGCTCTGCTCGATGTTCCGGTCAATATGGGAGACGACCTCGTCGATGTTCGCCATGTTGGAGCTCATGTGTTGGGGCGGGCGTAGGCGACCCACTAGCCATGGCGGCGGAGAATTTGCAAGACGCATTGGACGACCTCCCTCAGGTCTCCGGCGGGCCCCGCCATTAAGATTGCGCGGTCGTATGACTTGCCCAATGCGGCGCCACCGTGAAATAGTTGCGATTGAGGAATTCCGCTCATTGCGGGGCAACCGGGTCGTATGAACGCCAACATCATCACCGACAGCCTGCAGGCCAACGAATATGCATCGGACTGGTCGGTGCGCTTCCGCCGCGTCGGCTACCAGCGGATGCTGGTCATGCGTTCGCAGGTCAACCTCTACTATTTCTGGGAAAAGCGCTGGTTCTTCCTGGCGATGGCAATCGGCGCCCTGCTGATCAGCATTGACGGACCGCCGAACCTCAGCCACGAAGGCTACATCGTTCTGGTGATGTCGGTGGTGGCAACCATTTTGTTCATCACCGAGCCGATCCCGCTGCCCACTGTCGCCCTGTTGATTATTGTCGGCCAGGTGCTGCTGCTCGATCTTGATTCGACCACGGTCGCCAAGACGCTGATGACCGATTCCGTTCTGTTCATCATGGGCTCGCTGATGCTCGCGGTCGCCGTGGTAAAGCAGCAGTTGGACAAGCGGATCGCCTGGTACATCGTTCAGATGACGGGAACCAAAACCGTTTCGATATGTTTCGGCATTACCGTGGTGAGCGGCATTCTGGCGTCTTTCGTCGGCGAACACACGGTTGCCGCCATGATGCTGCCGGTCGGCATCACCCTGATCACGCTGACATCCGACAATCCCAAGCGCGTGCGCAACCTGGCGGCCGTGCTGTTGTTTTCGATCTGCTACGGCTGCTCCGTCGCCGGCATCGGCACCCCGTCAGGCGGTGCGCGCAACGCCATCATGGTGGGGTACTGGAAGGAATTTTTCTACGACCCGGCATCGCCGGAAACACATCAGTATCTGATGGATTACTGGAAGTGGATGACTTACGCCTATCCGCTGTTTCTGGTGCAACTGCCGTTCGTCACACTCATTCTCTTCCTCACGTTCAAGCCCGAATACAAGGACCTGTCGCGCGGGGTCGCGAAACTGCGGACACAGATCCTGATGCAGGGTCCGCTGCGCCCCAGCGCCTGGCTGTCGATCGTCTTTTTCATGCTGATCCTGTCCGGCTGGATCACGATGTCTTCGGAATGGGGCATGGGAACCGTCGCGGTCCTGGGGGCAGCAGCGTTTCTCATTGCCGGCCTGGTGCGCTGGGAGGAGATCAATTCGGGCGTCAACTGGGGGGTCGTGTTGCTCTACGCGGCGGCCATTTCGCTCGGCGTTGAGATGAAGGTCACCGGCGCCGCGGAGTGGATCGCGGAGAGCTTTCTTGCATTGCTCTCTCCCATCGGCATCGACAGCGGAGTGGGCCTTTGGGCCGCCGTTTCGGTGCTGACAACAAGCGTCACCAACACCATGTCGAACGGCGCCGCGGTTGCGGTTCTCGGACCCATCGTTCTGAAGGTGGCGGTGGTGGCCGGGGAAAACCCGATCGTGGTCGGCTTCATCACCGCGGTGTCCTCGGCATTTGCCTACCTGACGGTTGTCGGCACGCCGGCCTGTACGATCGTCTACTCATCGGGGTATCTCAAGACGACAGATTTCCTCAAGGTCGGTTGGCGCATGGCGATCGTCTCGACGGCGCTGCTGCTGGTTGTCGCTTCCACCTATTGGCCGCTGTTGGAGGGCTGAGTTCGATGGCGCGCAGAAAGCCAGTCAACTATCGCCATCAGGCCGAACAGGAATATGAGAAACTCCGCGAGCAACGGCGCAACCGGTTCCGCATACTGGCCTGCGTCGACGGCACGGAAGAATCCCTCATGTCTGTGCGCTTTGCAGCGAAGATCGGCTGGGGCAAGGAATGCGACATCATCATCGCCTTTGTCCGCCCCGTCGACCAGGGACTGAGGTCCGGTGGCCTGCAGGTCGGCATTGCGCGCCAGAACATGCTCGACTGGGGCCTCGACCTTCCCGGTGTCCGCTACCTCAAGGACAGCCTGGAAGTGTTGCGCGAAGAAGGTCAGTCGCCGGAAGACTGGGCCGCAAAATCAGCGCATCAGGACACCTGGGGCGATCCGCTCGGCGACAACAAGGTCGAGTATGTGCACGAAAGCGGCAAGACAATCGTTCTCAAGATGAAGACCGCGCCGGATGTGGCCAGCGGCATTCTCGACCAGTATGAACTCGGCCCCTACAACCTGATGATCCTTGGCGAACCAAGCCGCTGGCGCGGCGAGTTCAAGTCGGTGTTCGATGTCGGTGTCGTGCAGAAAGTGTCCACCCTTTCGCCCTGCTCCGTTCTTGTGGCGCGCAAGAGCCTCAACAAGACCGGTTTCTTCCTGTGCACCGACGGCACCGAGAGATGTGAGGACGCGGTGCGCCGCGCCGCCGTCCTGGCGCGCTACATGAAGCAACCGATCACCCTGTTCTCGGTTGCCAAGGAACGCCAGAACAAGCAGCGCGCCGAGGCCAATATCGAGCATGCGAGCAATGTGCTCAAAGAGATGAAGATCCGCGTCAACAATACGAAGATCGGCATTGGCGACACGGTCGAACAGATCATCAAACACGGCTCCAACCACGCAGTGATTGTGGTGAACGATTCCGGCAAGAGTCGCCTGAAGCGCGCCGTGTCCGGCTCGGTCGCCTTTTCCGTGATGCGCAACGCAAAGAATTCGGTGCTGAACGTCCGTTAGTTTCCCAGCGCAAAAAAGCCCCTTGCCCTCAAGCGTCCCTCTCTGTAACGCCAGTGGCTGACACTGAGGAGACGCGCATGTCCGGGCGACCCAATTCACCTTCCCTGGAAACCCTGCTGGCCCAGGCGGATCACTATGTCGATCCGGCAACCGGCGCCGTCGTTCCTGCGATCCAGCCGGCGACGACTTTCGCCCGCGACGCAAACTATGAGCTGCCCGGCGACTACATCTACGGCCGCTACGGCAGCCCAACAATCGACCATGTCGAAAATGTTCTGGCCAAACTTGAAAGGGCGCATGGGGCCCTGGTGTTCGCCTCCGGCATGGCCGCCTTCGCCGCGGTGATCGAAACCATCGATGACGGCGCGCGCATCGTTGCGCCGCGCATCATGTATCACGGCGGCCTTGCCTGGCTGCGGCGCGTTTCGCAACGCCGCAACATAGAGCTTGTGCTGTTCGACCAGACCAGGCAAGGCGCGCTGGGGGAAGCCGTCGAGAAAGCGCCAACCGCACTGGTGTGGATCGAAAGCCCGGTCAATCCGACCTGGGACGTGATCGACATTGCCGAGGCGGTGCGCATCTCCCGTGCAAACGGCGCCCTGATCGCGGTCGACAGCACGGTCGCCCCGCCGGTGACGACGCGCCCGCTGGAGCTCGGCGCCGACCTCGTGTTTCATTCGGCCACCAAATATCTCAACGGCCACAGCGATGTGGGTGGCGGTGTGCTCGCAGCGAGGCAGGACGGGCCGCTGTGGGAGGAGATCATCCAGGTGCGCGGCCTCCTCGGCTCCATCCTGCCGCCGTTCGAGGCCTGGCTCCTGCTGCGCGGCCTGCGCACACTTAGCGTGCGGTTCGACAAGGCTTGCGCCAACGCCATGCGGATCGCCCGGCATTTCGAGGACCATCCGAAGATTGAACGGGTACTCTATCCAGGCCTTGAAAGTCACCCCGGCCACGAGATGGCGAAACGCCAGATGACCGGAGGCTTTGGCGGCATGGCGTCGCTTTTGATAAAGGGCGGCAACGAAGATGCCAAACGGGTCGCCGGCCGGGTGCGGCTCTGGATGCCGGCGACGTCACTGGGCGGTGTCGAATCCCTGATCGAGCACCGTGCCGCCGTCGAAGGGCCGGACAGCGAGGTGCCGGGGAACCTGCTGCGGCTTTCCGTCGGCATCGAGAACGCCGAAGAACTCATCGACGATCTCGAACAGGCGCTGGCATAGACCCGCGTTAACTTGTGAATTGCCCGATGAATGGGTGCTCCCTACACTGACCTGAAGGGCACCGTGGAACGGAAGGAACAATCCGTCATGAGCTTCTGGCGCGCACTCGCGTTCATTCTGGTCGGCGGCATTTTCGGTACAGGCTTCGGCGTCGCGGTGGGCTTCTTCGCCTACCCATATGTGTTTCCGCCGCCCGAAGCCATGGACCGCCTGACCGCCGACGAGAAAACGTCGGTCGTTGCCACCGGCACCTTCGTCCACGCCAATCCGTCCGACCCGATCCACTGGGGCAAGGGAAAGGTGACGGTGTACGAGAAAACCGTCTTTCTGGAAGACGACTTCGAGGTCGGGCCCGGCCCGGCGTTTCATGTCTATCTGGTGCCCGGCGAAAAGATCCGGTCGAGCGGAAATGTCGAGGTGGCGATGTTCATCGATCTGGGAAAACTGCGCGCCTTCAAGGGCTCCCAGAAATTCGCGATCCCGGCGGGCGTGAACCTGAAGGACTATCCAAGCGTGGTGATCTGGTGCGCCGAATTCGGTGTGCTGATTTCGCCGGCGGATCTTTCGTTCGGGTCTTTGATCACGATGTTGGAGCGGGATCGGACGGAAAACCGGTATCCACTTTTCCTGATCCCGCTAAAGATCACGATCGATTTAGGTGGAACCACCTAAATCGATAAAACGTGATCGCTTCTAATATTGTAGAGCGGGATCGGACGGAAAACCGGTATCCACTTTTCCTGATCCCGCTCTTACGCCCTACTCTCCGCCGAAGTCCTCGCGCGTCTTCTGCCGCACCACGAATGCCAGACTGTAGATCGCGTAGATCGTCGCCAGGAAATATGGCAGGCTTTCGATGCCGTAGAGTTTGATGACGGCCGATGCGGCCGGCGGACCGACGATGGCGCCGAGACCCCACATGGTCGCGAAGGCCGCGGCGCCGGCCATCAGTGCATCGCCGTCGAAACGCTCTCCCAGGAGCGCCAGGGCCACGGTGTAGACGCCGAAACCGCTTGAGCCCAGAACCACCAGCACCAGCCACATCCAGATTGTGTGCAGCGTCGATGGCAGCAGCACCAGCAAGAAGGCGGCGACCATGGCGCAGCCGACCATGGTTCCGATCCGCGACCATCTGTCGGCAATTATCCCGATCACCGGCTGAAGGAAGATATTGCCGGCGATCAGAACGCCCAGAGCATAAGAGCCGGTCTCGAGCCCAAGACCGACCCGGATCGCGTAAATCGGAAAGAAGGTCAGTGCGACCGCGTCAAATATGGCGAACAGACCAACCGCGCAGAGCAGCACCGGCGCCTTCGGCAGAAACGAGAAGAACGTCGTCCCCTGCCCCTCCTTCGGCGGAGCGTCCGGTGAGGAGATCAGCATTATGGGCAACGTCGCCAGGACGGCGAACCCGGCGGAGATCAGAAACGGCAGCCAGCCGTGAATACCGGTCAGCGGTATCAGGAAGGGGCCGATCGAAAAACCCGCCGACAATGCACTTGCATAGATCGCCAGTATCTTGGTGCGATGCGGACCGTCGGCGAACCGCACCACCCAGGCTTCGGAGATGGTGAACAGGACACCGCCCGTCGCGCCAAGCACGAAGCGCAGCACGAACCAGGACAGGAGTTGCGGATACACCTTCAGCAGCAAAAGAAGCACGGCGACGGCAACCGCAGAAAGAATGGCCACCCGCTTGGCGCCAAACCGCTTCGTCAGGGTGGGAATGAAGGGCCCCATCACCAAAATGCCAACCGGTGTCATCGCCGCGTTGAAGGCGATGAGCGCTTCGTCGACATTGCGTGCTTCGAGCAGAAGCGTCAGCAGCGGGAAGGTGAAACCGAGCGTCACATCAAACACGGTCAGGCAGCCGATCGCCGCCACCAGGCTTCGCCAGGGTACGGGTTGCCGAGCCGTCTCGGATATAGTGCTGGAGCGGTTCATTGATGCCACATTCCTGACCCCGGCTCCTATCGCCTCAAGCGTTCCGAGGCAACCGGAATCAGGTTGTAATTCGCCCCAGGCGACGAGTTGTCGCCACCCGCCAATAATACCTGCGCGCCACGGAACAAGAATCGGGTCGAAATCCGCTATCCGATTGGACAAATGTGCATTCATCACAAGGAAAGTGGACGATGGCGCACACGATCAACAAGACCATGGGACCGTTTGAATGGTTCCTGCTGCTGACGCTTTCGGTGCTGTGGGGCGGTTCGTTCTTCTTCGGAGAAGTTGCGCTGCAGGAGTTTCGCCCCTTCACAGTCGTTTTGGGCCGTGTCGGCTTCGCCGCACTGGCCCTGCTCATCCTGGTGCATGTACTGGGCCTCAGGATGCCGGCCTCCCCGCGGCTCTGGGGCGCGTTCTTCGTTATGGGCGCAATCAACAACTTCATTCCGTTCAGCCTGATCCTGTGGGGTCAGGTCCATATTGCCAGCGGCCTTGCCTCGATCCTCAACGCAACGACACCGCTTTTCACCGTCGTGCTGGCGCATGTGCTGACCTCAGACGAGAAGTTGACCGGCGGGCGCGTGGCCGGTGTGCTTGCGGGCGTTGCCGGCGTCGCGGTGATGATCGGTCTGGAGGCGCTCGAAGGATTGACGGTCAATGTGACGGCGCAGCTTCTGGTTCTGGCTGGCGCGGTTTCCTACGCCTTTGCGGGCATCTATGGGCGGCGCTTCAAGGACCTCCCGCCAATCGTCACGGCCACCGGCCAGGTGACCGCGAGCACGGTGCTGATCCTGCCGGTTGCCCTGATCGTCGATCAGCCGTGGACCGGTGCGCACGCGGGCGCGGCGACCTGGGCCGCGCTCATCGGCCTGGCGCTGCTCAGCACCGCATTGGCCTACGTCATCTATTTCCGCATCCTGAGCACGGCGGGGGCGACCAATCTGCTGCTGGTCACATTCCTGATCCCGGTCAGCGCCATCTTGCTGGGGGGCCTGGTGCTGGGCGAAGAGCTCGAGCCGAAGCATTTTGCCGGCATGGCTCTGATCGGTCTCGGGCTCGCGCTGATCGACGGGCGGGTGTTCAAGCCGTTCCGAAAGGTGGCGAAACCCGCCGCCCCGTGATAATCGGTGAGCACCCTCTCAACCAGCCCTGCCCCGTCATGGTAAACATCCGTTCCGCCCGCGACGCAGACATCCCGTCAATCGCCCGCATCTATGCCCATCATGTGCTGCATGGCCTGGCCTCGTTTGAGATCGAGCCGCCGTCCGTGGACGAGATGCGGCAGCGCTGGAGCACGCTGGTGGAGCAGGACTTTCCCTATCTGGTCGCCAAGGACGACGGCCGGGTCGCGGGCTATGCCTATGCAACGCCCTACCGACACCGCAGAGCTTACAGACACAGTGTCGAGAATTCGGTTTATGCCGACCCGGACATGGCCGGACGCGGTATTGGCCGCGCCCTGCTGTCAGATCTGATCACCGCCTGCGAAGCGAAAGGACTGCGCCAAATGATCGCGATCATCGGCGACAGTGGCAATGCGGCGTCCATCGGTCTGCACCGCGCCCTCGGGTTCGAACATACCGGCGTGCTGCGCGGCGTCGGCTTCAAGGCGGGGCGATGGGTCGACACGGTGATCATGCAGCGAACCCTGGGCGATGGCGAAGGCACGCTGCCTAAAAACATCGATAATGCCTAAAGTACCGGTGGAGCGGTACGAAAGTATATTTTGCCGAGCGTGTCTGAATCAGCCGCGGTGACCCGTCATTTGGGTGAAGGCGCGGAAACGTCCCGCCTCCTTACCGTAACGAGGAGTTGACCATGTCTTACGTGATGCTGATTTACGAAACCGAAGACGCTCTCAAGTCCCGTTCGGACGCGCAGGCGCATGAGGCCTATTGGAGCGCGTGGGGCGCCTATCACACGGCCCTCGCCGAGGCCGGCGTCATCACCGGCGGCTCATCCCTGGCGCCCGGCCATGCCGGAACCACGCTTCGGATTCGCGGCGGCGAACGCCAGGTGCAGGACGGCCCCTATGCAGACACCAAGGAACAGCTCGGCGGCTACATGATCTTCGACGTACCGGATCTCGACACGGCGCTCGACTGGGCCGCGCGCTGCCCGGCCGCCGAATATGGCGCGGTTGAAGTCCGGCCGGTCCACAAGATGGAATAGGTGAACCCGGCAAGCGAACAAGACGAACCGGCGACGGGGACATGAGCGATCAGCAGGAACAGGCGGGGCGCCGGGCGTTGCTGGCGGCACGGGCGTCCTACGGCCGGATCGTCGCCTATCTTGCAACCCGCACATATGATGTTGCGGCGGCGGAAGACGCATTGTCCGAGGCCTTCAGCCGGGCCCTGGAAATCTGGCCGGCACGCGGTGTTCCGGACAATCCGGAAGCCTGGCTGCTGACATCGGCCCGTCGCCGGCTTATCGATTTGTCCCGGCACCACACGGTCCGCAATCGGGCCGAGGCAACCTTGCAGATGCTGTCCGAGGAGGCCGCCGAATGCGCCGCATCGGCGACACCCATTCCCGACGAGCGCCTGAAGCTGCTGTTCATCTGCGCTCATCCGGCGATCGACGCGGCAGCCAGGACACCCTTGATGCTGCAGACCATCCTTGGGCTTGATGCGGGGCGTATCGCATCGGCCTTTCTGGTCGCACCGGCGACGATGAGCAAACGCCTTCTCAGGGCCAAGGCTAAGATCCGCAATGCCCGGATCGGTTTCGACGTTCCCGAAGTCCGCGATCTGCCGGCGCGGCTCGATGCGGTGCTCGACGCCGTCTATGCGGCCTACGGCACCGGCTGGGAAGATGCCGCCGGCGCAGATCCGCGGCGGCGCGGACTGGCCGATGAAGCGATCTGGCTGGCCCGCCTGACCACTCGCCTGCTGCCGGATGCGGCCGAGGCACACGGGCTTCTGGCACTCATGCTGTTGTGTGAATCGCGCCGCGCCGCACGGCGCACGAATGACGGGGTGTATGTTCCTCTGTCGGAGCAGGATGTCGACCTGTGGTGCCGGCCGATGATCGAAGACGCCAAGGGGTCGCTGGCGAATGCGGCGGCCCTGCAACAGCTCGGCCGTTATCAGCTGGAAGCGGCAATCCAGTCCATGCATGCGGCCAGGCTCTCGGGGGATCGGGTGGTGAACTGGGCGTTGATCGTGCAGCTCTATGACGCCCTGGTGCATCTGTCGCCGACCATCGGTGCGCGCACCGGGCGCGCAGCGGCGCTCGCCGAAGAGCGCGGTGATGCTGAAGGACTGAGCGCCCTCGACGCAATCGAGCCGCGCCACACTGCGACCTATCAACCCTACTGGGCGGTGCGCAGCGAGCTGCTGTCCAGGTTGGGGCGGAACATTGAAGCCGATGCGGCCTATACCCGTGCCGTGGGCCTGACCGAAGATGCCGCCGCCCGGCGGTTTCTACAGGAAAAGCAGCGCCGTCTGGTTCACGATCAACTTAGATAGACTCACCCAAGTCGACAAAACGTGATCGGTTCCAACGCTTTAGAGCGGTTGTTGATCCAAACGCTTAATTCGGAACGAGCACCCACATCTGCGCGATCGTGCCATTGCAGTCCCAACTGTGGATGTTGGTTCCGTTCTGAGTGCCGCGATGATCGACGTCGAGGCAGCGGTCGGCGTGACCGGCCCAGCGGATCTCGTAGTTGTTGCCAACCTGTTGCAGGCTCCAGAACTGAGCAATGGTGCCGTTGCACTCCCAGCTGTGGATGTTGGTGCCGTTCTGGGTTCCCCGGTGATCGACATCGAGACAGCGGTTCTGGTGGCCGGCCCAGCGGATCTCGTAATTGCCGCCGACCTGTTTCAGATGCCAGACCTGCGCGATGGTGCCATTGCACTCCCAGCTGTGCACGTTGGTGCCGTTCGCGACGCCGCGATGGTCGACATCCATGCAGCGGTTGGGATGCCCGGCCCATCTGATCGTGAAACTCTCGGCGCTGGCGGCGCCTGCGGAGATGAGCAGCAAAAACAAACCGACGACGACGCGCATATAGTGGCCTTCCCTGAATCAGTACAATGATCAAGTATTGACCGCCGCAGATGCAGGGCGCAAGCCCGATATTATTCGAACACGATGCTCGGTGCAGGCGTGGCCGATGCGCCGGCGCCGCTTTCGATCTGGGCCCAGACGTTCTGGGCGATGTCCTTGTAGATCTGGGCGTGCATCGAGTTGGGCGACGAGACGACGATCGGCTGGCCCTGATCGGAAGTCAGGCGCACTTCCATCTCGAGCGGCACCTCGCCGAGGAACTCGACGCCCAGCTTCTCCGCTTCCTCGCGGGCGCCGCCGTGGCCGAAGATCTCCGAGCGCTCACCGCATTTGGGGCACATGAAGTAGCTCATGTTCTCGACAATGCCGAGCACCGGCACGTCGACGCGGCGGAACATGTTGAGGCCCTTGCGGGCATCGATAAGAGCAAGATCCTGTGGCGTGGACACGATCACCGCGCCGGCGAGCGGCACCTGTTGCGCCATGGTGAGCTGGGCATCGCCGGTGCCGGGCGGCATGTCGACGATTAGAATGTCGAGATCGCCCCAGGCAACCTCGCGCAGCATCTGGGTGAGCGCCGACATGACCATCGGCCCGCGCCAGATCATCGGGGTGTCTTCTTCCACAAGGAACCCCATGGACATGACCTTGAGGCCGTATCCCTGCATGGGCTTGAGGATCTTCCCCTGGACCGGCTCGGGACGGCCGGTAATGCCCAGCAGCCTCGGCATGGAAGGGCCGTAGATGTCGGCATCGAGCACGCCGACATCGAGGCCAAGAGCGGCGAGGCCGAGCGCAATGTTGACGGCCGTGGTCGACTTGCCGACGCCGCCCTTGCCGGACGCCACGGCGACAATGGCCTTTACGCCCGGAACTCCGGCGGCCTTGGGAGCGGCGGCCTGGGCACCGCCCATGGGCGGGGGCGGCGCGAGATCTCCCGGCGGCGGGGTGCGTGGCCGGGACGGCGGTGTCGAGGACGGCCCGCCGGCGCCGTTGGACTTCTCCGCCGTCAGGGCAACGAGCACGCGGCCAATGCCCTGGATACGCTGCACTGCCTTCTCCGCCGCCTCGCGAAGGGGTTCGAGCTCCTGAGCGCGCCCGGCGTCTACGGTGAGCGAAAAGATCACGTTATCAGCATCGTCAATGACGATCTTCGACACCATTCCCAACTCAACGACGTTGCTTTCCAGGTCGGGTCCCTTGACCTTTGCAAGCTGTTCGAGAATGTCCGTTTCCGTGACCATGGGCTCTCCAGAAAACCAGATTGATTGATCGGCGGCTTCGCCGCGCCAGCTCTTTAAGCGGATGGGCTGCGCCCTAGTTCGCCGGAAGGTCCGGCAGATATCCGCCCAGCTCACCGGTGATTTCCGCCGCGATCTGTGTAACCGCAGAGCCGAGCACTGGCAAGCGTGCGTCGGTCATGCGGGCCATCGGGCCGGAAACCGAAAGTCCCGCCAGTGGCTCGCCATGCTCGTCGAAGACGATGCTGGCGACGCATCGCAGTCCGATGGCATTTTCTTCGTCATCGACGGCGTATCCTCTTTCGCGGATCTTTTTCAGGTCCGCCATCAGCGCCTTGGGATCGGACAGGGTTTTCGCGGTCTCGCGAGTCAGCTCCTGATTTTCGACGGCATCATGCAGTTCCGCATCACCCGAATAGGCAAGGAGTGCCTTGCCAACGCCCGAGCAGTGCATCCTGGCCCGGCCGCCCGGGCCGGCGATCGCCCGCATCATCTTGTGACATTCAACCTGCGCAAGATAGACGACTTCCATGCGGTCGTTGATGGCGAGGTTTACGGTCTCACCGGATTCCTCCATCAGACGCCGCATATAAGGCCTCGCCATGGCAACCAGATCGCGCGAGCGCACAAACGTCGAGCCGACCTGGAAGGCCTGGACACCGATAAGCCAGGCGCTGCGCTCGGAATCAAATCGTACATAGCGTTCATTCTGCAGTGTCGTGAGCAGACGGTGTGCCGTCGATGTCGGAAGCTGGACGCGATGCGCCACTTCGCTCAAGGACAGACCCTGAGGGCAGTCGGCCAGCGCGTTCATCAACCAGAGTGCGCGGCTCAATGACTGCACCTGACCCGACGTGCGCGGGTTTTCCCTGACCGGCGCCAGATTTGGCTTGGTACGCGCCCTGATGGGCATCACATCACTCATGATTGTCCTCTCGATTATCCTTGTCGCGGCGTCCCTGTCGCGGCGTCCTCAGACGCACATCATTCCCGTTTTGAGCGCATGCATACGTGTAAATTGCGCCTATCCGTTGCACTGGGCAGGCAATATAGTTCTACAATCCGCCAATTTTCCGCAGAGTTGACGGATTTTACCTCTTGAACCGAACATTACAAGAAAATGAAACCCTGTTCCGCTCTGCGGAACTAAAGTGCAGTGTGTCAGCCTTACGCCTTGACCGGCCGATTGGATCACTCCGGCACCGTCGTTCCGGATCCCCTTGACAATCTTATTCGATAGTACTAGTTTTATCGAACTAAAGGAGTTGCTGATTATGATCACTGAAACCGCCGCCAGGTGTTTCGGCGAATTGGGCCACATTCATCGGCTCGAAGCCTACCGGTTGCTGGTCAAGGCGGGTCCGGATGGCCTCACCGTCGGAGAAATCCAGCAGCATCTCGGCGTTCCGAAATCCACATTCAGCCATCACCTGGACCGGTTGGCCCAGGTCGGACTGATCACCCAGCAGCGCGAAGGCCGCTCCATCCGGTGCTTTGCCGACTGCGATCTCATGGGCGAACTGGTGAGCTATCTGGCAGATGAGTGCTGCGCAGGGGTCACGGTAACGACGGAGCTCGAGCACGCCGGATAGGAATTTTTTTGACTTTAAAGTTCGATAATACCAGAACAATCAAATCACTGGAGCAGACGATGTCGGAACTCGCCTATCGTGAAGACCCCCAGCCAGCGCCGTGGCTGCGTTTCAAACTCGATCGTGTCATTCTTGCGGTGCTGGTGATATTTGCGGGGCTGGTGATACTTGCCCCGGCGCAAGCACTGCCGAGCGCCGGCTTCGTGGTGGAGGCATTTTTCACCATCCTGCCGTTCCTCGTCGTGTCGGTGGCCTTTGCCGCCGGCGCAAAGGCGAGCGGCCTCGACCAGCCGATCGCCGCGGTGTTCCGCAAGAACCAGGTGACCGCCATCATTCTGGCGGCCTTCCTGGGATCGCTGTCGCCGTTCTGCTCCTGCGGTGTCATTCCGATCATTGCCGGCCTGCTGCAGGCCGGCGTGCCCTTGGCGCCGGTGATGGCATTCTGGATCGCCTCCCCGCTGATGGACCCGGAAATGTTCATCCTGCTGGTTGGCGGCATCGGCCTTGAATTCACGCTCGCCAAGCTTGCGGCTGCAACCCTGATCGGGCTGGCGGCCGGGTTCACGGTCTACGCCCTGCGCAATCTGCAGACTGTGCGCGACCCCCTCAAGGCGGGCCTCAGCGCGTGCGGTACGGGGTGTGGTGCGCCGTCGGAAACCGAACCAGTGAACTGGACCTTCTGGCGCGACAGCGACCGAGCCCGCACATTCATGACTTCGGCCCGCGAAACCGGCTGGTTCCTGTTCAAATGGCTTGCCCTGGCGTTCCTGATCGAGAGCCTGATGGTCGCCTATGTGCCGCCTCAGCTTGTCGCCGACTGGCTCGGCGGCACCGACTGGTGGGTCATCCCGATGGCCTCGGGCATCGGCATTCCGGCCTATCTCAACGGCTATGCCGCCATTCCGCTGGTGCGCGGCCTGATGGACATCGGCAGGTTGCCGGGCGCCGGGCTGGCCTTCATGATCGCCGGCGGCGTCACCAGCATACCGGCGGCCATGGCGGTCTATGTCGCGGTCAACCGGACCGTCTTCTCGATATATCTGCTACTGGGCGTGAGCGGCGCCATCGCGTCCGGCTTTGCCTATCAGATCTATACGTCCATCTAGTTGGACGTTGCCGCACGGCTTGCGTCCGGCGTAGATTTGCATACCCCGCAGTCTACGCCGGACAAACATCATGAATGAGACATCCGCTCACCAGCGCTGCAGCCTCCTCGTCAAAAACGCACGCATTGTCGATGGCACCGGCAGCCCATCCACCGCCGGCGACGTGGCGGTGGACGGCGACAGGATCACCGGCGTTGGCGATTGCACCGGATGGCGGGCCGACGAGGTTATCGACGGATCCGGACTGGCGCTGGCGCCGGGCTTCATAGACTGCCATACCCATGACGACCGGGCGGTACTTGCCACCCCCGACATGGCCATGAAAGTATCGCAAGGGGTCACCACCGTCGTCGCCGGCAATTGCGGCATCTCCCTGGCGCCGTTCGAAACCGGACACGGGCTGCCACCGCCCTTCCCGCTCCTGGGGCGCGAAGAGAACTTCACGTTTCCCACCGTCAGCGCCTACCGCGACAGGTTCGAGCGCACACCGCCTGCCCTCAATCTGGCGCTCCTCACCGGCCACAGTTCCTTGCGCGTCAATGTCATGAAGGACGATCTGGAGCGGGCCGCGAGCGCCGACGAACTGGCCGACATGCAGGAACGACTGCGCGGTGCGCTCCGCGACGGCGCCATCGGATTGAGCACCGGGCTTGGCTATCCGCCGGCCCGCGAGGCGCCGTCGCAGGAAATCACCGCACTGGCGTCTGTGTTGCGAGAGTTCGACCGCTCGATCTACGCCACCCACATGCGCGATGAAGGGGACCATGTTCTGGAGGCGGTTGAAGAGACCATCGAGACGGGCCGCGCGGCAGGTGTCCAGACGGTCATATCGCATCACAAGTGCGCCGGCCCGAAGAACTACGGCCGCAGCACCGAAACCTTGGCGGCGATCGCCGCGGCGCGGGCCCATCAGCGGCTCGGGCTCGATGTTTATCCCTATACCGCAAGCTCGACGTCGCTGTTGCCGGAGTATGTCCGCGAGTCCGAGGACGTACTCATCACCTATTCCGATCCGCATCCCGACATGGCGGGGCGTCGCCTCGCCGATATTGCGGATGAGTGGGATTGCGAGCCGCTTGAGGCTGCGAAGCGGCTCTATCCGGCCGGGGCCATCTATTTCCAGATGGACGAAGACGACCTGAAGCGCATTCTCTCCTCACCCGGCGCCATGGTGGGGTCGGACGGATTGCCCGGCGGCACCAAACCCCATCCGCGTCTGTGGGGCACCTTCCCGCGCGTGCTCGACCGTTATGTCCGCCAGCAGAAGCTGCTCGACCTTGAAGACGCGATACATCGCATGACCGGCCTCACGGCGGAAACATTCGGTCTGCGCGATCGCGGCAAGATTGCCGTTGGCGCCTATGCCGATCTGGTGCTTTTCGATCCGGAAACCGTGACGGACACCGCATCGTTCGAAGAGCCGGAACAGCCGGCCGATGGCATTTCCACGGTGTTCGTCAATGGCGTTGTGGTTTGGGGCGGAACGCAACCGACCGGCGAACGGCCCGGACGTTTCCTGACGCATTGAATTTTATTCGCTGGCCTGCGCGACCTTGTCTTCGGGTTTGTATTCCTCGCCGGATGGCAAGGGAGCATCGCGGTCCCTGATCCAGGTGAGGATATCGCGCCAGACGCGCTCGCGCTGTTTGTCGCGAAGCAGCATGTGCCAGCCCTTCTCATAGACCGCGAGCCGCTTGTGCGAGGTGATGGCCGCCATCACCTGATAGGTCGGCTTGGCCGGCACAATCTGGTCTTCCTTGCCGTAAAGATAAAGAACCGGAGTATCGAGTTCGGGCGCCGCCTTGTAGGCATCGTCCATCAGGTTGACCACGCCATAGACCGCATCGATGCGCGTGCCCTTGATGACCTGCGGATCCTTCGAAAAGGCGCGCAGCATTTCAATATTGTCGGACGGCCAGATCTCAAGACCGCTGCCGGTGGCGGTCTTCCAGGGAATGGTGTGGGCACTGACCCAAAGCGCCGACTTGTAGAGCGGGTTCATGGCCTGCCAGCCCCAGATGGCGGGCGCGACCAGGATCGCGCCGTCCGCTTCCAGACCTGTTGCCAGGGCCTTCATGGTGACGCCGCCGCCCATGCTGACGCCCATGATGTAGAGCGGCAGCCGCGGGTGCCTGCCGCGCAGCAGCGCCGCAACCGCCTTCAGGTCCTGCGCCATGATGTCGGCGCCCGGCCAAACCCCACGCTGCTCGGTTTCCCCGAAGCCGCGCTGGTCGAAGGCATAAGTGGTGATGCCGTGCTTCGCCAGCCAGGGACCGGGCATGGCAAACGCGTTGGAATAGTCGTTCATGCCGTGTACGCCGAGCACGATTGCGCGCGGCCGTTTGGCCCGCCACACCTTCAGCGGCAGCCGCACGCCGTCCGGCATGATGGCCACGTCATCGCGCAGCGTCATCTGGGCATCGGCGGCACCGAGTTCCTGCAGACGCGGCGAACAGCCGGCGGCAAGTCCCGTGCCGATCAACAGCACAACAAGGAATATGCGGCGTAAGTGATGCATCAGGACAATAGCTGTCTCACGGTGTCACGCAAAAATGGCAGCACTTCCGCTTCGAACCAAGGATTTTTCCGCAGCCAGCCGTTGTTGCGCCAGGACGGATGCGGCAAGGGTAGGCTTTTCGGATTAAAGCTTCCTTGTGCGTATTCACGCCAGTTCCGCACCGTTTCCGTCATTGTGCGCTTGCGCGCCGGCCCCAGATGCCATGCCTGCGCATACTGGCCTATGGTCAAAATGAGGTCAGCATGTGTCAGATGTTCGAACAGGCGGGCGCGCCACAAGGGCGCGCATTCGCGGCGCGGCGGCAAGTCGCCGCCTTTGTCGTCAAGGCCCGGAAAGCAGAACCCCATCGGGACAATGGCGATCCGGTCGGCGTCGTAGAATTCCTCGCGGTCAACGCCGAGCCAGTCACGAAGCCGGTCGCCGCTCGGATCGTTGAAGGGAATGCCGGTACGATGGACCCGGGTTCCAGGCGCCTGTCCCGCGATCACCAGCCTGGCGCGGGACTTCGCCTGCACCACGGGTAAAGGGTCGTGCGGCAATGGGCTGCGCTCGGGGTTTTCGATACAGGCCCGGCAGGCGCGTATTTCGCGCAAGAGATGTTCAAGATCGTCAGACATCGACAACCATACCGTCATGGGCCGGCTCGAACTCCAGCCGGGACAGGTTCTCCAGCATGGTCGAGCCCATATGGGTGACGATGATGCGCCGCGCGGTGAACAGATGGCGCCTGGCCACCAGGGTTTCGTGGTCGAGATGGAAAGGCGCCCTGCCCGTGTGGCCATAGCATTCGCAAATGAAAAGGTCGGCATTCGCCGATGCTGGCACCAGCGCGTCGACCCACTCGGTGTCGCCGGAATAGGTCAGCACCTTGCCGTCGTATTTAAAGCGCAGTGCATGCGACGGGGCACCTGAGAAATGATCCATCTCAAAGGACGTTACGGATACACCGTGAACCTCCATCTCAGTCCCGGTTTGCATCTCCACGATGTCGAGATCGAACTTCCATTTGTTTTTTGAAGAGCCGGCAAACAGAATTTCCTGGGCCTGCCGCAGGCGTTCGCCGGTGCCTTCGGGCCCGGCGATGGTGAGCGGCAGTTCGCGGCTGTGAACGAACTGAGCGTCGAGCAGAAAAAACGGCAGGCCGCCAAAGTGATCGCCATGCAGATGGGTGATGAATATCGTTCGGATCGTCGCCAGATCGATGTTCAACCGGTTGAGCGCGACGAGTGACGACGCACCGCAATCGACCAGAAACGTCTGCGCCGCCGTTTCGACGTGAAAGCAGGTGTTGAACCGTCCGCCGGTGCCGAATGCGTCGCCCGTACCCGCAAATGTAACTTTCATGGAGCGTGTGTCTCTGGTGTGTGATCAGCCGCGGCCAAATCATAGCGCCGATCGCTTGACCAGAACAGGCACTAGGGTCTGTAGTCATTACCATGATGTCTTCTGTTCGAATAAACCGGCCCAGATGCGGTGAAGCTGCGACGAAGGACAGGCCGGCGCCTATTCGAGGGGCAGGTTTGCCACAGATGGGCCGGTTTATGCGAACCCGAAGGGCGTGGCGGATGTGGCCCCTGAGGGCGTTGGAAAGGCTTGAAAACCGGCCAGGTTTCCTGCACCTTCCCGCCTTCTCAGCGGCCACATCCGCCCTACGCAGAACTCATCATGGTAATGACTACAGACCCTACCCTCATGTTCCGCGCCGGGATGAAGCAATGAGGTGACAGAAGATGGCGATCAGTTTTGACGGCAAGGTGGCGATTGTGACCGGCGCAGGCGGCGGCCTTGGGCGCTCCCACGCCCTGGAGTTCGCAAAACGCGGCGCACAGGTCGTTGTCAATGATCTGGGGGGTGCGGTGGACGGCTCAGGCGGTTCGTCCGATGCCGCCGAGAAGGTCGTGGCGGAAATCAAGGACTCCGGCGGAGACGCCATTTCGAACGGCGCCAGCGTCACCGATGATGCCGGCGTGGAGAACCTTGTCGCCGCCGCCATGGAGGCCTATGGCCGGATCGACATACTGGTCAACAATGCCGGAATTCTGCGCGATCGCACGATTCTGAACATGTCGATCGAAGACTTCGAAGCGGTGCTCAATGTTCACCTCATGGGAACCGTGAAGCCGACCAAGGCGGTCTGGCCGATCATGCGCGATCAGAATTACGGCCGTGTTGTCGTCACCACATCGTCAAGCGGGCTCTACGGCAACTTCGGCCAGTCCAATTACGGCGCCGCCAAGCTGGCGATTGTCGGCCTTATGAACACGCTCAAGCTCGAGGGCCAGAAGTACAACATTCACTGCAATGCCGTCGCGCCGGTGGCCTACACGCGCATGACCTCGGACCTGTTTCCTGCCGAGGCCGAAATGCTCATGACGCCCGAACGGGTTACTCCGGCGGTGATCTATCTGGCCGGCACCGATGCGCCCACCGGGGTGATCGTGTCTGCCGGCGCCGGCGTTTACGCAAAGGCTGAAATCGTCGAGGCGCGGGGTGCGTTTCTCGGTGAAAACCCCAGTGCGGAAGATATCGCAAAGCACTGGGACGAGATTTCGGACATGTCCGGCGCCAGCGCCTACTTCATGGGCGGCGAACAGACAGGCAAGTTCTTCGAAATGGCCGTGAAAGACTGATATCAAGCCTGTTTTACACGCTGAAACAGTCAGTTAACCAGTCTTCTTCGATCAAATTTAACCAGCTTTACGAAGCTGAAATTAAAGATTGTGAGGCATAGTCTCCGCCAAGAACAAGGCACAGTGACTGGATACGGCCGGGATAGCTTCCCGTTCGACCGCACGGCCAGCAGGGGATGAGGCGTCACGCCGATGACAGGTGCAACTTTTGATGCACGCAAGCAGCATGCCGAGGATGCGCGTACCATGGGCACGCATGTCCGCGAGGCGCGTGCCCGGTTGACCGGCGTCAGCGGCGGTATTTCCTTCGACTACGAACTTCTCAATCTGTTTGTTTCCAGCCAGCTCAAATCCGCATTCGCACTGCCGATCCTGGCCCTCGTCGTGGCCGCCTACTGCATGTTCTGGGCGGAAACCACGGGTGTCATCTTGTGGTTGTCGACGATTGCAACGACACAGGCGATCCAATTGGCGTTGTGTCGCCAGTTCTGCAATGCCGACCCGCATGAGATGAATGTCAGGGAGTGGGGCAGCAAGATCGCGGCCTCTGAATTCCTGATGGCGGCCACCTGGGCCTCCCTGGTCTATGTCGCCCCAGGACCGAGCGGGCCGCTGGAACATATTTTCGTGATCGGGGTCCTGGTCATCGTCGCCGCGATCCGCATGTCGATCGCCAGCAGCTATACCCTGATTGTCTATGCCTGCATGGCGCCGATCACATTTGCAATCGTGATGCAGGCCATCATTCGCGCTGAAATCGTCCTGTGGGCCATGGCCGTCTTCGCGCTGGCGGCGGAAGTCTATTGCCTGCATCTCGCCAGCAACCTGCAGAGCACGGCGCGTTCGATGCTTGATTACCGGGCCCAGAAGGACGCGCTGATCGCGGAACTCGAACAGGCCAATGTCAATTCCATCGAGGCCCGCAAGCGCGCCGAGCAGGCAAGCGCCTCGAAATCGCACTTCCTGGCCACCATGAGCCACGAATTGCGGACCCCGCTGAATGCGATCCTCGGGTTTTCGGAGATTCTCAAGGACGAGCTGATGGGCACGCACGCGGTGCCCTGCTACAAGGAGTATGCCGACGACATCCACCGTTCCGGCGAACATCTCCTGACGCTGATCAACCAGGTGCTCGATCACTCGCGGGTCGAAGCCGGCAAGTTCCAGCTGCACGAAACGGCTGTTGCTCTGCAATACGTCGCCTCGGATTGCCGAAGCCTGCTGTCTCTGAAGATCGCAGAAGGACGCATCGAGGTGCTGGAAAACTTCGAGCCCGACCTGCCGATGGTTCACGCCGACGAGCGGGCGATCCGGCAGATCTGGCTGAACCTCATATCCAACGCCATCAAGTTCACACCGCCTGAAGGCAAGATCGTGCTCAGTGTCGGCAGGACGCGCGCCGGAGGGGTTTACATGTCGGTACGCGACACCGGCCCGGGCATTCCGCAGGAGGAAATCCCACGGGTGCTCAGCTCGTTCGGCCAGGGATCGCTTTCTTACGAAACCGCACAGGAGGGCGCCGGTCTCGGTCTGCCGATCGTGCGCGGCCTGGTCGAACTGCACAACGGGACATTCGAGTTGCGCAGCGCTGTCGGTATCGGGACCGAGGGCGTGGCGGAATTTCCCGGCAGCCGGGTGATCTATTCCGCCGAGCCGGCGGCACTGGTGGTCAACGCCTGAACCCCGCATTGCCGATAGCATCGTTCAGATTCTGCTTGCAGTTCGGTTTTCCGCAACACATGTTCCGCCGCAGTCAAATGCCGCTTCAATGTTGCAAGCCGGGAACTCCAAGATGTGGCCTTCGAACGAGCTGACCTCCCGCCTCGGGATCGATGTCGCGATCATTCAGGCGCCCATGGCGGGCGGCAACACGCCGGCCCTTTCGTCGGCGGTCAGTAATGCCGGAGGTCTCGGGTCGCTGGGTCTGGGCACCAGCAGCGTCGATGACGCCAGGGCGCAGATCGCGGAGCACGTCAAGTCGAGCAACCGCTCTTTGAACGCCAATTTCTTCTGCCACGACGAGCCGGAGCAAACCGAAGACCGCAGCGCCGCAATGCGGGCCAGGCTGCAGCCTTGGTACGATGAAATGGAGCTCGGCGAGGTTCCGCTGCCACACGCACCGTTCACCACCTTCGGCGCCGAACATGTGGACATGCTGAAGACACTCTCACCGAAGGTGGTGAGCTTTCACTTCGGGTTGCCCGAACCGGATCTCTATCAGGCGGTTCGCGAAACCGATGCGGTCATACTCGCCAGTGCGACCACGGTCAGCGAGGCGCGCTGGCTGGAAGCGCAAGGGGTCGATGCAATCATCGCCCAGGGGCTTGAGGCCGGCGGCCACCGCGGCACCTTTCAGGGCGCCGATCCGACGGCACAGCCTGGCCTCTTCGCGCTGCTGCCGCAAATCACGTCCGCCGTCGACCTGCCGGTCATTGCCGCCGGCGGCATCGTCGATGGGCGGACCATTGCCGCGGCTCTGGCGCTGGGCGCCTCCGCGGTACAGATCGGCACCGCCTTCCTGCTCTGCCCGGAAGCGTATGTGCATCCGGCACACCGCAAAGAGCTCGCATCGGCGCGTGACGATGGCACGCGGCTGACACAGCTGTTTTCAGGCAGGCCCGCCCGCGGATTCCGCAACGCCTATATGGACACGTTCGAGCCGTTCGAAGCCGACGCCGCACCGTTTCCGACACAACTGTCCTTGACGGGACCGCTGCGCAAAGGCGCTGGCGAAAGCAGAGTTGGCGACGTCATGTCGTTGTGGTCCGGGCAGTCGGCCTCCCTCATCCGCGAAATGCCGGCGGCCGATCTCACGGCGCTCCTGGTTGCAGAAACCAACGCGCAATTGAGCCGCCTGGCAAAGCGATGATCCCGCTCCGGCGCCAGTGTTCAGAAGTGACGTGAACCATGACAAATGAGCCCGTTGATTCGCCTTGCATTAAGGTCTGTGTGGTAGATCTCGACACAGGATATTGCATTGGATGCGGCAGAACCCGGCCGGAAATTGCCGGTTGGCCTGCACTCGCCCCCGATGAGAAGCGGGATGTGGTTGCACGGCTGCCGCAAAGATTGAACGAGATGACCGCCAAACGGCGGCGCAAAGGCGGGCGCAGGGCGCGCCGGAGTTGAGAACGCCATGATGTCATGGATTGGATTGGCCCTGGTCGGCCTCGCGGGTGGTGTGATCGCCGTGCTCGGCGTTCCTCGCGACCTGTTCGGCCTGACCGATGGCGGTGTCGCGGATGTAGCTCAGATTGCCGCGCTCATATTCAGCATCTGCATGGCCCTGATGTTCAGCCGGAAACAAAGTGCCGGGCTGGCCTTCAGACTGGCTTCGCTTTGGATGGTGATCTTTCTCACCGCTGCATCCGTCTATGCCTACCGGGCCGAACTGCTTTCGCTGGCAGGCAAGATGGCCGGGGATTACCTGCCCAATCTCGCCGTCGCCAACGAGACGCAAACCACCGAAACCCACAACAACCGACGGATGGTCGCCATCCGGGCCGGCAGAAACGGGCATTTCGATGTCGATACGCTGGTCAACGGCACCCATGTCAGCATGCTGGCGGACACCGGCGCCACTTTTGTCACCCTGAGCCATGAAGACGCCCGGCGGATCGGGATCGATGTCAACGCACTGACCTACGATGTCCCGCTGCGCACCGCGAATGGCGTCGCCTACGGAGCAATTATCGACATCGACGAAGTGGAGGTGGGCGGCATCCTGGTGCGAAAAGTGCGTGCCATCGTGTCTCAGGCCGACGTCCTTGCGTTCAGCCTGCTGGGCATGAGCTATTTCCGCGAAATCGGTTCGTTCCAGCTTTCAGGCGACCAGTTGATCTTGCGCGAGTAACTCCTCCATCACCGGCAATACAGCCGACGCCCTTGCGGCCTCAGGAGAACAGATGTTTCCCAAACCACGCGCTGATCTGGTGCCGAATACCGCGGACTATGAGCGCCTGCCTCTGGTCAAGCCGACGGGGTTTCGCGAATATGACGCACGCTGGCTGTTTGAAAGCGAAATCAACCTCATGGGCATCAGGGCCCTCGGCCTCGGGCTCGGCACCCTGCTGCATCGCAGCGGCGTGGAGCGGAAAATCGTGGTGGGCCATGACTTCCGGTCCTATTCCTGCGCCATCAAAAACGCGCTGATTACCGGGCTTCTGGCCACCGGTTGCACCGTCTACGACATCGGACTGTCCCTGACGCCGACGGCCTACTTTGCGCAGTTCGAGCTCGATGTGAAGGCGGTGGCGATGGTGACCGCAAGCCACAACGACAATGGCTGGACCGGGGTCAAGATGGGCATGGACCGGCCCCTGACATTCGGGCCCGACGAAATGTCCACGCTCAAGGAGCTTGTCCTTGGCGCCGATTTCGACTTCGATAACGGCGGTTCGCTGATAACCCTGGACGACATGGCCGAGCGCTATATGGCCGACCTGACGGACCGGCCGAGGCTGCAGCGCAAGCTCAAGGTCGTCGCCGCCTGCGGCAATGGCACGGCCGGCGCCTTCGCCCCTTCGGTTCTTGAGGGGAACGGCTGCGAGGTGGTGCCGCTCAACTGCGACCTCGACCACACCTTCCCGAACCACAATCCCAATCCCGAAGACCTCAAGATGCTGCACGCGTTGCGCGACAAGGTGCTGGAAAGCGGGGCGGATATCGGTTTTGCCTTTGACGGAGACGGCGACCGCTGCGGTGTGGTCGACAATGAGGGCGTCGAGATTTTCGCCGACAAGGTTGGCGTGATGCTGGCGCGCGACATCTCTTCGCGCACGCCCAATGCGAGGTTTGTCTGCGACGTCAAATCGACCGGCTTGTTTCTGACCGACCCGGTGCTCAAGGCGAACGGCGCCCAGACCGATTACTGGAAGACCGGCCATTCCTATATCAAACGGCGCAGCCATGAGCTTGGCGCCCTGGTCGGTTTCGAGAAAAGCGGGCACTTCTTCTTCAACGCCCCGATCGGCCGCGGCTATGATGACGGCCTGGTCTCGGCAATGGCGATCTGCGACATGCTCGAGCGCGCCGGCGACGCGTCGATGGCGGACCTGCGGCGCAAGCTGCCGCAGACCTGGGGCTCGCCCACCATGTCGCCGCATTGCGCCGACGAGACCAAGTACGGGGTCGTCGACAAGGTGGTGGCGCATTTTCAGCAACTGGCGGCCCGAAGCGAAACCGTTGCCGGGCAGACCATCCGTGAGCTGATCACGGTGAACGGTGTCCGCGTCGTCCTGCAGGACGGCACATGGGGCCTGGTGCGCGCCTCTTCAAACAAGCCCGAGCTTGTGATCGTGTGCGAAAGCCCGACGTCTGAAGACAACATGAAAGCGATGTTCAAGAACATCGACATGCATCTCTCCGATTATCCGGAGATCGGTGAATACAACCAGAAAATCTGAACTCTGCCCGAGCGCCCGTGCTCAAGAAGGGTCCTGGGACCACTGCACATGGCCGTGGTTCGATCACCGTCCTCTCCTCGCCGTAATCCAATCAAGATCCACGCGCGTCCTCGCTTCGGCCGCGCCCTGCCCGTCGGTCGCCGTCAGACCGGCGAAAACCACAGGTCCGCATACGGCATTCTCAGGCGGCGCCCGATTTTCTCCTTGCTTTCCGCCAGTTTCTCTGTATTACAGTCATATGCCCTTATTTAGGGGTATATGACTGTATATGTTCCTTTGATGGAGATGTCCGATAATTCGGGAGACGTATCGAACGCCGCCCGGGCGCAACTTGACGGATGGAGCAAAATGACAACCTGCCGCGACGTCGTCGAAAACTGTTACGGCGCAAACCTGCGCAAGGTGACCCGCATGCTGAGCCAGGTCTATGACGATGCTCTGCGGCCGGTCGACCTGCGCCTGACCCAGTTCACCCTGCTGGCCCACCTGCGGGTCAGGGGCGAGATGACGGTCACCCGGTTTGCCGACCTGATGGCCATGGAGCGCAGCGCCTTGGCGCGGACCCTCAAGCCGCTTGAACGCCGCGGCCTTGTGCGCCTGGACCATGGCCGCGACCGCCGCACGCGGGTCGCGGCCCTGACCGCGTCCGGCGAGGAGACTGTCGAGACCGCCCTTCCCCGCTGGGAGGCCGCGCAGCTGCAGATCGTCAACGAACTCAATGTGCGAGAACAAAAGCAGCTTGCGGCATCTCTCGAACTGATAGCATCGGCCATCGGCGCCCACTGACGGGGCCCGCAATCGGCGACACAAATTCAGGCACTCGGCACATCCACGCAGCAGGAGACTCACATGCACAAGAGCAGACTTGCCGGTTTCATCATCGATTGTCGGACCGACGATCTGAACCAGGCCGCGGCGTTCTGGGGCAACGCGCTCGGCTTCGAGCCCAAACGCTCAGACGATCCGGCGGATGCGAGCTATGTGGGACTGCAATCGGGCCGCGGCGACCTCCATGTGGAGGTGCAGAAGGTGGATCACGAGAGCCGCGTTCATCTCGACATCGAGACCGACAATATCGAAGCCGAGGTCGCTCGTCTTGAGGCGCTCGGCGCCAAACGTGTGGGAGACGTCAGGACGTGGTGCGTCATGGAAGCGCCCACCGGCCAGCGGTTCTGCGTGGTACGTGTTCAGGCGGGTGGCGACCAGACCGGCTTCAACAGCTGGGATTAGACGGCGAGTTCCGTGGCCCGTTCCGAGCGCTGACGGCGGGCCTGAGCGACCTGATCAAGCGCGCCACGGATCACCATTGCGTCGGCGCCAGGCAAATGGGCGTTCTGGCTCAGGTGGCGGCGCCAGAGTTTGGCGCCCGGAACGCCCTGATAGAGACCGAGTATGTGCCGGGTGATCTGGTTGAGCCGCACCCCTTCCGCCAATTTGCGCTCCACGTAGGGGATCAGCCGCTCAACAATCTGTTCGCGCGTCAATGCCGCCTCGACGCTTGAAAAGTAACGCTTGTCGACCTCGCTCAAGAGATAGGGATCCTGATAGGCGGCGCGGCCGAGCATGACGCCGTCGACGTGGCGCAAATGGGCATCGGCCTCCGCCAGATCGACAACGCCGCCGTTGATCACGATGTTGAGGTCGGGATGGGCCTGCTTGAGCCGGTAGACCCGGTCATGGTTCAGGGGCGGAACATCCCGGTTCTGCTTCGGGCTCAGCCCCTCCAGCCAGGCCTTGCGGGCATGCACGATGAAGGTGGAGCAGCCGGTGGCGCGCACGCACTCCACGAACCGGTCGAGCGCTTCTTCTTCATCCTGGTCGTCAATGCCGATACGGCACTTGACGGTGACCGGGACCGAGACGGCGGCGGCCATGGCCGAGACACACGCCGCCACGGTGTCGGGCTCCGCCATGAGGCAAGCGCCGAAACGGCCCGACTGGACCCGGTCGGACGGGCAGCCGACATTGAGATTGAGCTCGTCATAGCCGAACCCCTCCCCGATCCGCGCCGCCTCCGCAAGATCGCGCGGATCGCTGCCGCCCAATTGCAGGGCAACGGGATGCTGCTCGGGCTCGAACCCGAGCAGGCGCTCACGGTCGCCATGCAGAACCGCACCGGAGGTCACCATTTCGGTGTAAAGCAGCGCATGGCGCGATATCAGGCGCAGGAAGAACCGGTCATAGCGGTCCGTCCAGTCCATCATGGGGGCGACTGCGAATTTCTTCTCGTTGTATTTCAACGACTTATACTGCATGCCAATGAGATCAAATCAGAACCGAAATGGACAAAATTGCACGGGTTTGTACCTCTTTTGATCTCCCGGTGCACGGAATTTGCACGGATTGAAGGGACGGCGCGGCTATGGCAACCATCGTTCGCACGAAGAATGGAAGTTGGAGGGCGCAAGTCCGGCGCAAGGGCAAATATGTGTCCTGAACACTCCGATTGAAGAGCCCCGCACCGGAATGGGCGGCTGAAACTGAACGACTGATCGATATCGGTTGCGAACCTTCTTTCGGGAAGACCGGCACATCAAGAACGATGGCGGACCTTGTCAATCCGCAAAGCGCTCTTGCAAGGGCAAGGATGCGCTGTAGGCCGTAGGAGAAAGTTCGCCCCTCTTTGTGACGCCATTGACGCCAGCCTGATAGGTGCGTGTATTGAAGCGACAAGCCGGGCAACTTCCATCGGCGGCTCCTGTTCTCAACTGCGCCACTACGAGATCTTGAGCAAAAGCTCAATGAGCGTGCGCTTCTCCTTGGCGCTCAAGGGCATAAGAGTGGTTTGCGAAATTTGTAGGCCCTTTGGAATTGCCTGCTCGACGACGCTCAGCCCCGTCTCAGTCAAACTGAGAAGTTTTCGACGGCCGTCGTCCGGATCTGGACGCCGCGATATGAACTTTCTCTTCAACAGCCGATCAACGACACCATTGATGGTCGCAACATCCATTGCGGCCAACCTTCCCAATTCGTTCTGGGAGACGCTCTCACGCTCGAACAACATGGCCAACGCGGCAAATTGAGTGGGCGTGAGGCCCTCCACCATGGACATGGCGAAAATTGTCGAATGGCGTTGTGAGGCTCGCCGCAGGATGTGACCGATCTGATCGACCAAACGGTACGACTTGATTTGTTTGAGAGTGATGTTTCTATCTCCAACGGTGCCGGTCAAATCGCTTGTTTCCGTATCTTTCACCCTGGAACATGATCGCTTCATTTCAGATGAATCGCAGAATTCAGTGATCTTGCCGACGCAGATAACACTCAGGACGACATCGGGCGGCACATCGTTCGGTTGCCACTCGCCTTGCATATCGTTAGCATACTATCGAAAATGACTGAGTGTTTACAGCACGTATGTCCGAAGGGTTAAAGGGAAAGGCGCACCGCATGGAGCAGGGCTCGAAACTGGTCATTCGGAACATTGGGCTGATCTTGTCCGGCAAACTCGAGGAGCCGATTCTTGATGGTGACTGCGTGGTGGCGGTCGACGGCAAGACGGTGGCGGTCGGATATGAAAAGGACATTGATTCAGAAAATTCCGATACCGTGGTGGACGCCAAGGGCGTGGCGCTGTCGCCGGGCTTGATCGACAGTCATGTGCATCCGGTCATCGGCGATTACACGCCGCGGCAGCAACAGCTGAACTGGATCGATTCCTGCCTGCATGGCGGCGTCACCTGCATGATCTCCGCAGGCGAAGTGCATGCGCCGGGCCGGCCGAAAGACATCGTCGGCCTGAAGGCGATGGCGATCGCTTCGCAACGCTGGTATGAAAACTTCCGCCCGTCGGGCGTCAAGGTCCTCGCCGGCGCCCCTGTTCTTGAAGAAGGCATGGAGGAGCAGGACTTCAAGGATCTGGCAGATGCAGGCGTAACCCTTCTGGGGGAAGTTGGCCTCGGATCGGTCAAAGCCGGTGAGACGGCCCAGCAGATGGTGAAGTGGGCACGCAAGTACGGAATTCAGTCGACCATCCACACCGGAGGACCCTCGATACCCGGGTCCGGATTGATCGACAAGGATGTGGTGCTGGAAGCCGACGCCGACATTATCGGGCATATCAATGGCGGCCATACCGCCCTTCCGGACGATCAAATCACCTGTTTGTGCGAGAGCTGTCAGCGGGGCATCGAAATCGTGCACAACGGCAACGAGAGAGCGGGTCTGCTGGCCATGCGGACGGCGTTTGAAATCGGCCAGTCCGAGCGCATCATACTCGGAACCGATTCGCCCGCGGGGTCGGGCGTTCAGCCACTTGGGATCCTGCGCATGATTGCAATGCTGTCGAGCCTCGGTGATGTTCCCCCGGAGATTGCATTCTGTTTTGCCACCGGCAACACGGCGCGGATGCGGGAGCTGGACTGCGGCACAATCGAAGTCGGCAAATCGGCCGATTACATCCTCATCGACAAGGCGCAGCACGCACCGGGCAAGGACATGCTGGAGAGTATTCACCAGGGTAATCTGCCGGGTGTCGGCATGACGATCATAGACGGCATCATCCGCTCGGCCCGCAGCCGCAACACACCGCCGGCGACAACACTGCCGGAGGTCGCCGACTGACGCGGACGCGAGACGAGCTCAATCCACCGTCGTCAAAGATACCTGGAACGACATTAGGGCAGGATCAGGAAAAGTGGAGACCGGTTGTCCGCCCGACGCCACTCTAAAACATTGGAATCGATCGCGTTTTATCAACTTAGAGCGCTTCACGTTCACCTAAGGCCATCCTCTCC